>CAXYUC010000045.1:0-27254 GCA_964292075.1 uncultured Mycolicibacter sp. | reverse complement strand
GCCCACCCAAATGCGCCGCTGGGAGGAGTCGGTGACCGCGCTCCTTCGTGAAGGACACCTGCGGACCTCTGGCCCTGGCGGTGCTTCGACCGAAAGTTCCGGCTGCACAAGTCCTTAGGAGCTTCTTCGTCGTCCTCGACCGGTCGCTGAGGTGCAGTGGGCCGACGTCGACGAGGCGGTCACCGAGCAGGCCGACGCCGACAGTCTGGTTGCCGGTGCCGAACGGGCGCAGAATCCGGCCCGCCTTCCGCGCCCAGACGGTGACTGCTGCTCCGAACCCCGCCAAACACAAAGGTCACGACCCATTGCTGGTTCGTGACCTTTCGCGTCGTAGTTCGTAGAACCACTCCCTGGTGGGCGAAGGGGGACTTGAACCCCCACGTCCCGAAGGACACTGGCACCTGAAGCCAGCGCGTCTGCCATTCCGCCACTCGCCCGAGCAACCGGGGGAGCGTATCACGGGTCCCCCGCCCCCTGAAAAATCGGCTCCAGCCCGGCAGCTCAGCACCGCGGAGCCCCGTTCTAGCTGCCGTGATCCCTTCGTGACCTGGTCTTATCCGATTCTCCGCCGTAGAAGGGTGCCGCCCTGGCACCCCGGGTCGATACCATGTCCAGGGCGGATGCAGCTGAGCGACACGCCGCAGCAGCGTCCCCGGCACCATCAATGACGGCGGAGAGTAAGGCGGGTAGCAGCTTGGACAGCCAGCGCGGGCTGGTTCATCGCATCGAGCGCAAACTCGAATCCGCTGTGGAGGATGCGATGGCCCGGGTCTTCGGGGGGGAGGTCCTCCCCGAGGAGGTCGAGGCTGCGTTACGCCGCGAAGCCGCCGCAGGGGTGCGCTCCCTGGCCGGAAATCAACTTTTGGCACCCAACGAATACGTCATTACCCTCGGTAGAGACGACTACGACAAAGTGGGCGCCGACCAGGATCTGACGTCGAAGGCCTTCGCCCGTCATCTAGCGGGGTACATCGGCGAACAGGGGTGGCAAACGTATGGTGATGTGGTTGTCCGGTTCCAGCAGTCGCCGAGCCTGCGCACCGGCCAGGTCCGTGCCCGCGGCGGAGTCAATCCTGACGCCAGCCCCCACCAGACGGTCAATGAATCCCGCCCGCCACAATCAGTTCATGCGTTTACCGCAGAATCAGGAGTGCCACCGATGACCGATAACCCGTACCGCGGCGCCCACGGGCAGGATCGTCCCAGCGACGACTACTACGACCCCCGCTACGGCCGGCCCGCTGACGACGCTCGCGGCGGTCAGGACCCCCGTGGCCCCTACGCCCCCGACGCCGAGCACTACCAGCAGGAGCAACGCGGCGGCTACCCCGACCAGGGCCAGGGCGGCGGCTACGCCCCGCCCCGCCGGCCTGAGCAGGGCGGCTACCCCGAGCAGGGCGGCTACCCGGGCCCAGGCGGCGGTTATGCCCCTCCCGCCCCGCCGGCCCAGCCCTACGAGCAGCGTCCGCCCAGCGGCTACGGCGCTCCCGCCGGCTACGAGCAGGGCTACCCGCAGCACCAGCCCCCCGCAGCACCGGCCTACCCGGCCGGCGGCCAGCCCGGCTACGGCTACGGCGAGGCACCTGCGGCCCGCCAGGACGACTACGCCTACCCCGAGGGCCAGTACGAGCAGCGCCCCGCCTACCCGGACCAGGGTGGGTATGACCAGGGTGGCCAGTACGGCCGCCAGGACTACGGCCAGCCCGGGTACGGCTACGGCGAGGCATCTCCGGCTCCCGCCGGTTACGACTACGGCCAGCCCGCACCCGGCGGTTACGGCGAAGGTCAAGGCACCCAGGGCGGCTACGACTACGGCCAGCAGGCTCAGGGCGGTTACGGGGAGGCTCAGGGAGGCGGCTACGGCCAGCGGGCCTACTCCGCACCCGCGTCGGTCACCCTGCAGCTCGACGACGGCAGCGGCCGGACCTACCAGCTGCACGAAGGGGCCAACGTGGTTGGCCGCGGCCAGGACGCCCAGTTCCGGCTGCCCGACACCGGGGTGTCACGCCGTCACCTCGAGATCCGCTGGGACGGCCGGGTGGCCCTGCTGTCGGACCTGAACTCGACCAACGGCACCACCGTGAACAACGCCCCGGTCCAGGAGTGGCAGCTGGCCGACGGCGACGTCATCCGGCTGGGTCACTCCGAGATCATCGTCCGGGTCCACTAGGCCCGGCGGCAGCGTCCACCCGACTGACCAACCCAACCAGCAAAGCGCTGCCGCTTTGCCCTACGGCCGCCCGCGCCCAAGTATCGTGACTTTGCCGAAGTGCTCCGCCGTCAGGAGCACGCCATGGGCTGCGCGACAACGGAGAGGACGCCGGATGCAGGGACTGGTACTGCAGCTGACGCGAGCCGGTTTTTTGACGTTGTTGTGGCTGTTCATCTGGTCCGTGCTGCGGATATTGCGGACCGACATCTACGCACCCACCGGCGCCGTGATGGTTCGCCGGGGGTTGTCGATCCGGGGCGTGCTGCTGCCGCCACGCCAGCAGCGGACTACCGCACGGCATCTGGTCGTGACCGAGGGACCGCTGACCGGGGCACGCATCGCGCTCAGCGATCAGCCGGTTCTGGTGGGCCGCGCCGACGACTCCACCCTGGTGCTCACCGACGATTACGCCTCCACCCGACACGCACGGCTATCTCAGCGGGGCACGGAATGGTATGTCGAAGATCTGGGTTCGACCAACGGGACCTACCTTGACAGGGTGAAGGTGACCACTGCGGTACGGGTTCCAGTCGGCACGCCGATACGAATCGGCAAGACCGCGATTGAGCTCCGCCGGTGAGCCTGGTTCTGCGGTACGCCGCCCGTAGCGACCGCGGTCTGGTGCGCTCCAACAACGAGGACTCCGTCTACGCCGGTGCCCGGCTGTTGGCGTTGGCCGACGGCATGGGCGGGCACGCGGCCGGTGAAGTCGCGTCGCAACTGGTGATCGCTGCGCTGGCGCACCTCGACGACGACGAACCCGGCGGCGACCTGCTGGCGAAGCTGGAAAGTGCCGTGCAGGAGGGCAACTCGGCGATCGCCGCCTATGTCGAAGAGCACCCCGAGCTCGAAGGCATGGGCACCACGCTGACCACGATCCTGTTCGCCGGCCCGCGGCTGGGGCTGGCCCATATCGGCGACTCCCGCGGCTACCTGCTGCGCGACGGTGAGCTCACCCAGATCACCAAGGACGACACCTTCGTACAGACCCTGGTCGACGAAGGCCGCATCACCTTGGAGGAGGCGCACAGCCATCCGCAGCGCTCCCTGATCATGCGCGCCCTGACCGGCCATGAGGTGGAGCCGACGCTGATCATGCGCGAAGCGCAGGCCGGCGATCGCTATCTGCTGTGCTCCGACGGCCTGTCGGACCCGGTGAGCACCGAGACCATCCACGAGGCGCTGGAGATCCCCGACGTCAACGACTGCGCGCTACGGCTCATCGAGTTGGCGCTGCGCGGCGGCGGCCCCGACAACGTGACGGTGGTGGTGGCCGATGTCGTCGACGTCGACTACGGCCAGACCCAGCCGATCCTGGCCGGGGCGGTCTCCGACAGCGACGACGACCACGTGATCGCCCTCAACACCGCTGCCGGGCGGGCGTCGGCGATCTCCCCGCGCAAAACGGTCGCCAAGCGCGTGCTGCCGCGTATCGAAACGCCGGACCGCCCACCCCGGTCCCGCCGCCGCAAGTTCATCGTCGCGGCGCTGCTGCTGACACTGCTGGGTGCCGGGCTACTGGTCGGACGCGCGGTGGTGCGCACCAACTACTACGTCACCGCCTACGGCGGCACGGTGGCGATCATGCGCGGTGTACAGGGATCCATCTTGGGCGTGCCGCTGCAGGAGCCCTACCTGCTCGGCTGCCTGGACAGCAAGGGCGAGCTGGTGCAGATCAGCTTCAGCCAGTCCGGCGACAAGCTGAGCTGTCGGCTGATGACGCTGCAGGACCTCCGACCGCCGGCCCGCCAGCAGGTCAGCAACGGCCTGCCCGCCGGCACCCTCGACGACGCGATCACCCAACTGCGCAATCTGGCCCGCGATTCACTGCTGCCGCCGTGCCCGCACGGCACCACCGCCGGAACCAGCTCGACGCCATCGCGCACCCCGTCCCCTGGGCTCGTCCCGACCGGTCCGCGGCCCGGCCCGCCGCCCACCTCCGGAAAGTCACGCCCGCCCACCCTGACCAACCTGCCGCCGGCACCTCCAGAACCGGGGACCGACTGCCGAGCGACCTCATGACCAGCTCCGGCAACGCTGCCGTGGGGGGCGAGGACCAGGGGGTACCGCCCGCTTGCGGGGGAGACCGGCGCGAGGTGAACACAGCGCCGCAGCCGCCGGTGGCGCTGATCCCGGCGCTACCGGATCGACGTAACGCCGAACTGCTGCTGCTGTGCTTCGCCACCATGATCATCGCGGTGGCGATGCTGATCGTCGAGGCCGGTCACGAGCAGGGTTTGCGCTGGGACCTGGTCGGTTACGGGGCGGCATTTCTGGTGCTGTTCGGCTTCGCGCACCTGGTCATCCGGCGGTCGGCGCGCTACGCCGACCCGCTGCTGCTGCCGGTGGTGGCCCTGCTCAACGGCCTTGGGCTGGTGATGATTCACCGCATCGACCTGGGGGTCGGGATCGATGGCGCCGACGCCCGTCCCGGCGCCAGTGCGCAGATGCTGTGGACACTGGTCGGCGTCGGCGTCTTCGCCCTGGTGCTGGTGACTCTCAAGGACCACCGCCAGCTCTCCGGCAGTGGCTACGTCTGTGGCCTGGCCGGCTTGGTGCTGCTGGTGATCCCCGCGCTGCTGCCCGCGTCGCTGTCCGAGCGCCAGGGTGCCAAGATCTGGATTCGGTTGCCGGGCTTCTCAATTCAGCCCGCCGAGTTCTCCAAGATCTTGTTGCTGATCTTCTTCGCCGCGGTACTGGTGTCCAAGCGCCGGTTGTTCACCAGCGCCGGCAAACACGTGCTGGGCATGAACCTGCCCCGGCCCCGCGACCTGGCGCCGCTGCTGGCCGCCTGGGTGATCTCGGTCGGGGTGATGGCATTCGAGAAGGATCTCGGTACGTCGCTGCTGCTGTACGCATCGTTCCTGGTGGTGGTGTACCTGGCCACCCGCCGGTTCAGCTGGATGGTGATCGGCATGCTGCTGTTCGCCGCCGGCAGCGTGGCCGCCTACTTCCTGTTCAGCCACGTCCGGGTGCGGGTGCAGACCTGGCTGGACCCGTTCGCCGACCCCGAGGGTGTCGGCTATCAGATGGTGCAGTCACTGTTCAGCTTCGCCACCGGCGGCATCTTCGGCACCGGGCTGGGCAATGGGCAGCCCGGTTACGTGCCCGCGGCGTCGACGGACTTCATCATCGCCGCGTTCGGCGAGGAGCTGGGCCTGGTCGGGCTCGCCGGCGTGCTGATCCTCTACACCATCGTGATCGTGCGGGGCATGCGCACAGCGATCGCCGTGCGGGACAGCTTCGGCAAGCTGTTGGCCGCCGGCTTGGCCGCCACCCTGGGCATTCAGCTGTTCATCGTGGTCGGTGGCGTGACGAAGCTGATTCCGCTGACCGGGCTCACCACCCCGTGGCTGTCCTATGGTGGATCGTCGTTGCTGGCCAACTATGTGCTGCTGGCGATCGTGCTGCGCGTCTCGCACGCCGCCCGGCGGCCGCTGAGCACGCACCCCGCGCGCCCGGCTCCGATCGGCGACACCGGCACGGCGGTGATCGAGCGCGTATGAATACCTCCCTGCGCCGCGTCGCGATGACCCTGATGGCGCTGATCGTGCTGCTGTTGGGCAACGCCACCCTGACCCAGGTCTTCGCCGCCGATGGACTGCGCGCCGACCCGCGCAATCAGCGGGTGCTGCTCGACGAATACTCCCGGCAACGCGGCCAGATCACCGCCGCCGGCCAGCTGCTGGCCTACTCGGTCGCCACCGACGATCGGATCAAGTACCAGCGCATCTACCCCGACCCGGCGGTGTATGCGCCGGTCACCGGTTTCTACTCGCTGCGGTACTCCAGCAGCGGCCTCGAGCGCGCCGAGGACACCGTGCTCAACGGGTCGGACCCGCGCCTGTTCGGGCTGCGGTTGGCCGACTTCTTCACCGGCCGCAGCCCGCGTGGCGGCACGGTGGAGACCACCATCCGGCCCCGGGTGCAGCAAGCCGGCTGGGACGCGATGAGCAACGGCTGCACCGGCGGCTGCCGCGGTGCGGTGGTGGCCCTGGAGCCGAGCACCGGCAAGATCCTGGCGATGGTCTCGGCACCGTCGTACGACCCCAACCTGCTGTCCTCGCACGATTCGGTCCAGCAGGGTCAGGCCTGGCAACAGCTGCGCGATGACCCCGCCGCACCGCTGACCAACCGCGCCATCAGTGAGACCTACCCGCCGGGCTCGACGTTCAAGGTCATCACGACAGCTGCGGCGCTGCAGGCCGGCGTCAGCGAGAACGAGCCGCTGACCAACGCGGCGCGCATCGCACTGCCCGACAGCACGGTCACGCTGGAGAACTACGGCGGCAACACCTGTGAGGGCGGCAACGAGCAGACCGTTCCGCTGCGCGTGGCGTTCGCGCGTTCGTGTAACACCGCCTTCGTCCAGTTGGGTATTCGTACCGGCGTGGACGCGCTGCGCAGCACTGCCCAAGGGTTCGGGCTGGATATCACCCCCGAGCCGATGCCGCTGCAGGTCGCCGAATCCACCGTCGGCCTGATCGGCGATGCGGCCGCGCTCGGTATGACCAGCATCGGCCAGAAGGATGTCGCGGTCACCCCGCTCAAGAACGCGGTCATTGCGGCGACCATCGCCAACGGCGGGCTGACGATGCAGCCGTATCTGGTCGACGGGCTGGAGGGTCCGGACCTGGCGGGTATCGCCACCACCCAACCGCGCGAGCAGCGCCGTGCGGTGTCCTCGCAGGTCGCGGCTAAGCTAACTGAACTAATGATCGACGCCGAAAAAGTGACCCAGCAGGAGGGGGCCATCCCGGGCGTACAGATCGCGTCGAAGACCGGCACCGCCGAACACGGTCCCGATCCGCGGAACACCCCGCCGCACGCGTGGTACATCGCCTTTGCCCCGGCCAGCGCCCCGAAAGTGGCCGTTGCCGTCGTGGTCGAGGACGGCGGCGACCGCTTGGCCGCCACCGGCGGTGCGTTGGCCGCACCGATCGGACGCGCCGTCATCCAAGCCGCCCTGCAGGGGCGCTCATGAGTCCACAGGTCGGCGCGGCGCTGGCCGGGCGTTATCGGTTGCAGCGGCTCATCGCCACCGGCGGTATGGGCCAGGTGTGGGAGGCCGTCGACAGCCGGCTGGGTCGCCGCGTCGCGGTCAAGGTGCTCAAGCCGGAGTTCTCCTCCGACCCGGAGTTCATCGAGCGGTTCCGGGCCGAGGCCCGCAACACCGCGATGCTCAACCACCCGGGTATCGCCAGCGTGCACGACTACGGCGAGACCGACCTGGACGGCGAGGGCCGCACCGCGTTCCTGGTGATGGAGCTGGTCAACGGGGAGCCGCTGAACTCGGTGCTCAAACGGACCGGGCGGCTCTCCCTGCGGCACGCCCTGGACATGCTGGAGCAGACCGGCCGGGCGCTGCAGGTGGCGCACAGCACCGGGCTGGTGCACCGCGACGTCAAACCCGGCAACATCATGATCACGCCCACCGGCCAGGTGAAGATCACCGACTTCGGTATCGCCAAGGCCGTCGACGCCGCCCCGGTCACCCAGACCGGGATGGTGATGGGCACCGCCCAGTACATCGCCCCGGAACAGGCCCTGGGGCAGGACGCCACCGCCGCCAGTGACGTGTACTCGCTGGGTGTGGTCGGCTACGAAGTGCTGTCCGGCCGACGGCCGTTCACCGGCGACGGTGCGCTGACCGTGGCGATGAAGCACATCAAGGAGCCGCCTCCGCCGCTGCCGGCCGAGCTGCCGCCCAACGTGCGCGAACTCATCGAGATCACGCTGGCCAAGAACCCGGGCATGCGCTACCGCAGTGGCGGCCCGTTCGCCGACGCGGTGGCCGCGGTGCGATCCGGGCGGCGTCCCACCCGGCCCAGTCAGGCACTGCCGGCCGGGCGTGCCGCCCCGTCGGCCATCCCGTCGGGTGCCCCCACCCGCGCCGCGCCGCCCGTGTCGGCTCGGGCCACTGCGGCGCGGCGGGCCCGGCCCAGCACCGGCAACCATCGCACCCCCCCGCCGCGGCGCACGTTCACCGCCGGGCAGCGTGCGCTGTTGTGGGCGGCCGGGGTGCTGGGCACGCTGGCGATCATCATCGCGGTGCTGATCGTGGTCAACGCCAAGAGCCCGGGCGGCTCCCTGGCGCCGGCCACCGTCACCGACACCGGGGCACCACTGACCAGCTCGTCGAGCTCGGAATCATCCTCGACGACACCGCCCGCGCACTCGTCAGGATGGACCTGGCACAGGACGTCGCCATGACCACGCCGCAGCGGCTCTCCGACCGCTACGAACTCGGCGAGATCCTCGGCTTCGGCGGGATGTCGGAGGTGCACCGCGCCGTCGACACCCGCCTGCACCGCGAGGTCGCCGTGAAGGTGCTGCGCGCCGATCTGGCCCGCGACCCCAGTTTTTACCTGCGCTTCCGGCGGGAGGCGCAGAACGCCGCTGCCCTGAACCATCCGGCGATCGTCGCCGTCTACGACACCGGCGAAGCCGAGACCACGGCCGGACCACTGCCCTACATCGTGATGGAGCTCGTCGAGGGCGTCACGCTGCGCGACATCGTGCACAACGACGGGCCGATGCCGCCGATCCGCGCCATCGAGGTGATCGCGGACGCCTGCCAGGCGCTGAACTTCAGCCACCAGCACGGGATCATCCACCGGGACGTCAAGCCGGCCAACATCATGATCGACAGGCACAACGCGGTGAAGGTCATGGACTTCGGCATCGCCCGTGCCGTCGCCGACGCCGGCAACAGCGTCACCCAGACCGCCGCCGTCATCGGCACCGCCCAGTACCTGTCGCCCGAACAGGCTCGCGGCGAGACCGTCGACGCCCGCTCGGACGTGTACTCGCTGGGCTGCGTGCTGTACGAAATCCTCACCGGCGACCCACCTTTCGTCGGCGACTCGCCGGTGGCGGTGGCCTACCAGCACGTCCGCGAAGACCCGGTGCCCCCGTCCCAGCGGCTCCCGAGCCTGCCGGCCGATCTGGACGCCGTGGTGCTCAAGGCGCTGGCGAAGAACCCGGACAATCGCTACCAGACCGCGGCCGAGATGCGTGCCGATCTGGTGCGGGTCCACAACGGGGAGACGCCCGAAGCTCCCCGGGTGCTCACCGCGGCCGACCGTGCCTCGATCATGACGCCGCGGTCCGGCGACAGCACCGGCGCTCAGACCGACCCGCTGCCTCGCCAGGAACTCGACTTCGGCCACGAGCGGCCGGGCTCGGTGGGCCGCTGGCTGATCGCCGCGATCGTGCTCGCCGTGCTGACCGTCATCGTCACGGTGTCGATCAACACGTTCGGCGGCCGCACCCACCAGATTCAGGTTCCCGACGTCACCGGCCGTGCGTCGGTCGATGCGATCGTCGAACTACAGAACAAGGGCTTCAAGACCCGCACCGAGCAGCGCGCCGATTCCACCGTCCCGCCGGATCACGTGATCGGCACCGACCCGCCGGCCGGCGCCCCGGCCAACAAGGGCGACAAGATCACCGTCGACGTGTCCTACGGGCCGGAACAGCGCCAGCTTCCCGACGTGGCGACCCTGAGCTACGCCGACGCGGTCAAGAAGCTGACCGCCGCCGGGTTCGGCAAATTCAAGCAGGTCAACTCGCCGTCCACCCCGGAACTCAAAGACAAGGTGGTCGGTACCAACCCGCCGGCGAATCAGACGACGGCGGTCACCAACGAGATCATCATCGTGATCGGCAGTGGACCGGCCACCAAACCGGTTCCCGACGTCACCGGCCAGACCGTGGACTTGGCGCAGAAGAACCTGACCGTCTACGGCTTCACCAAGCTCACCGAGGTGACGGTGGACAGTCCGCGACCGGCCGGTGAGGTGATCGCCACCAGCCCACCCAGCGGTGAGACGGTGCCGGTCGACGCGGTGATCGAGCTGCGGGTGTCGCGGGGCAACCAGTTCGTCATGCCCGATCTGGCCGGCATGTTCTGGACCGACGCCGAACCGCAGCTGCGGGCATTGGGCTGGACCGGAATGTTGGTCAAAGGCGCCGACGTCGACGCCGGCGGGTCCGGCCACAACCGGGTGCTCTACCAGAGCCCGGCGGCCGGCCAGGGTGTGAACACCGACGGCAACATCACGCTGCGCTTCGGCCAGTAGTCAGCTTGCCGTGCCGCTGCCGATCCGGGCAGTCTGCACGGTCGCGGCGATGTCCTCCTCCAACCGGCGCACCAGGGCGTCGTCGCAGGTGTAGCCGCAGTAACCCAGCCAGTTGGCCAGCATCCGGTGGCCGCCCTCGGTGAGGATGGACTCCGGGTGGAACTGCACCCCGTGGATGGGCAGCTCGGTGTGCCGCACCGCCATGATCACCCCACTGCGGGTGCGCGCCGTGGCCTCCAGTACCTGGGGCAGCGTCTCGGGCAGGATCGTCAACGAGTGGTAGCGGGTGGCCGTGAACGGATCCGGCAAACCCTTGAGCACCCCGGCATCGCTGTGGAAGACGGTGCTGGTCTTGCCGTGCAACAGCTCCGGGGCCCGGCCCACGGTGCCGCCGAATGCGACGCCGATCGCCTGGTGCCCCAGGCACACCCCCAGCACGGGGATCCCCGCAGCCGCGCACGCACCGACCAGGGCGATCGAGGCACCGGCCCGTTCCGGCGTGCCCGGTCCGGGGCTCAGCAGCACTCCGTCGAAGTCGGCCACGGCAGCGGCCGGGTCGGACAGGCGGGTGTCGTCGTTACGCCAGACGGCAGCCTGCACACCCAACTGGCCCAGATACTGGACCAGGTTGAACACAAAGCTGTCGTAATTGTCGACGACGAGGATCCGCACGCCCAACAGGCTACCGCCGAGCGACCTAGGGATCGGTGTCAGTAGTCGACGGGGCCGGCCGGCACGGCATAGCGCATCCGGGCGACGGCCGGCGTCTCGGCGACCGCCAGGTCCGTACTGACCTGCTCGCTGTAGCCCAGACCGAACCGGATCACGTACTGCTTGTAGAGAGTGATCAGGGGATCGGCGGCCAAGGCGGCCTGCATTGCGGCCGGGTCACCGATCGCGGTCACCACGTACGGGGGGCTGTAGGTTCGGCCGTCGAGCAGCAGCGTGTTGCCCACGCAACGCGGCGCCGACGCAGCGGTGATCCGCTGGTCCTGCATCTGGACAGCTTCGGCGCCGGCGCTCCACAGTGCGTTGAGCACGGCGGAGATGTCCTGTTGGTGCACCACCAAGTCGTCGGGGGAGGCGTCGCGGGGGAACCGGCCGTTGGCGTCGCGCTGGGCGTCGGTGAGCGTCACGACCAGGCCCGGCCCGTGCATCGCCTCCAGGCCGGCGGCCTCGGCCAGTTGCTCGGCGCGTTTGCGCATCGCCGACAGGGCAACCCCGGATCCTCGGCCGTGTACCGAACCCACCTCGGCTGCCAACGCGTCGCGCCGCGTGGTGAGTTCTTCCACCGTGGCCTGGGTCGCGCGGACCAGGTCGACCAGCCGGGGGGCGTCGCCGCGCCGGATCTCCTTGCCGCCGGAGACCCCGTGAGTGGCCGCCAGCAGCAGGCCGGCCAGCAGGCAGACCAGCGGCACTCCGAGCCGCCGCGGGGAGCGGTGGCCGGGGGACGGCGGCCCCATCTGCTCCATCGGGTCTCCCGTCCTCGGCTGGGTTATCCTGCTGGGCTAATCTCGTACCGACCCATACTCGCAGCTTCACGCCGCACTTTCCCGAGGTACCGATGCCCAAGTCCAAGGTTCGCAAGAAGACCACCAGCTTCACCCCGTCGTCGGTGAGCCGTACCCCGGTCAAGGTCAAAGGCGGCCCATCGAGCGGATGGTTCGTCGCACTGTTCTTGGGGCTGATGCTCCTCGGACTGGTGTGGCTGATGGTGTATCAGCTGGGGGCCACCGGGTTGGACGCTCCCGCGGCGCTCAACTGGATGGCCGAGCTGGGCCCGTGGAACTACGCGATCGCGTTTGCCTTCATGATCACCGGGCTGTTGCTCACCATGCGCTGGCACTGAGCTGCGCGGACGCGGTATTTCGGTGATGTCGGGCCGCCGCCGATGCCAGCTAGGCAACCAAGCAATTGCTCAATCACATCGATGTGATTTATCCCCACTGTGGACAACTCCTGTAGATAACTTGGAAACCTGCAGGTCGATATGACTCAGGACGGGCATGCGCAAACGGAATGGTCGCCGGCGGCGGGCGGAATCGCTGGTTGCGCGCTTCTTGGCATCGCGTTAGCTATCAGCGCTGTGATGGTCGCCACAGATACACCCGGACGTGTTCTGGCCGGCATTGCCGGAGCCGGCCTGCTGGTGTTTGCCGGGTTGTCCTGGCGTGCCCGGCCCAAGCTTGCGCTGACGTTCGACGGCCTGGTGGTGCGCGGTTGGTGGCGCACCCGAGTGCTGACCCCGGACAGCCTCACCCGGCTTCGTGTTACGGAGTATCAGCGCATCGGGCGCAAGCACCGACTACTGGAGATCGAGACGCTCGATGACGCGTTGCTGATCTTGTCGCGGTGGGATTTGGGAACCGACCCGCGCGAGGTGTTCGAGGTGCTCTCAGCGGCCGGTTACACCGGCCGCTGACAACAAGGCTGCGCGTCGCTGGTTAGGCGACGGTGATCGACTCGATCACGACAGGCTCGGTGGGCCGGTCGCCGCGGTCGGTCGCGGTGGTGGCGATGGCGTCCACGACAGCCTGCGAGTCCGCGTCCACGACCTCACCGAAGATGGTGTGCTTGCGGTTCAGGTGCGGGGTCTGGCCCACGGTGATGAAGAACTGCGAGCCGTTGGTGCCGGGACCGGCGTTGGCCATCGCCAACAGGTAGGGCTTGTCGAACACCAGCTCGGGGTGGAACTCGTCCTCGAACTTGTAGCCGGGGCCGCCGCGACCGGTACCGGTCGGGTCGCCGCCCTGGATCATGAAACCGCCGATGACCCGGTGGAACACCGCGCCGTCGTAGAACGGCCCCGACGAGCCGCCGGAGGCGTTGGTGGTCGAGTACTCCTTGGTGCCCTGGGCCAGGCCGACGAAGTTGGCGACGGTCTTGGGGGCGTGGTTGCCGAACAGCGCGATCTTGATGTCGCCGCGGTTGGTGTGCAGCGTGGCAGTTGCGGTGGCAATGGAGCTGGAGGTCATGGGATCACAGTCTGCCATTCGCGGCGTGGTGGGCTGCGTCACGGGTAGCGTTGGGCCCATGCGTCTGGCGACCGAGACCCCGCTGACCCACCGAGAGCGACTGGCACGGGGGCTGGCCCATACCGCTGCCGGGCCGGTGGAGGTGGCGCGTGGCGCGGTGGGGCTCAGTGGTGACGCAGTGCGCCGCGGGGCGGTGGAATTACGCCGGCGTTATCGGGAGAGCCAACTGTCCGACCGCGTCGCCGACGCCGCCGAAGCCGCGGCCCGGGAGCTGGCCGCCGCACAAGAGATCGTTGCCGGCTTCCCGGAGCTGTTGGAAGGCGGCGCCCCTCGCCGTCATGTTCACCGGTCCTGGGTGCTGGTGGCCGCCGCCGGTGCGGCGCTGCTGGCGGGCGGGGTGGTTGCGGTGTTGATCCGCCGCTCGAACCGGCCGCAGGAGCCGTCACCGCGCCCACCGAGCGTGGACGCACAGCACAAGATTTAGTACGCAAGCGACGCTTTCGCGTTCGCATTGTGGAGCCTAGGAGATTCGAACTCCTGACATCTGCCTTGCAAAGGCAGCGCTCTACCAACTGAGCTAAGGCCCCTGGGTGGGACTCGTGGGCCTAGGAGGACTCGAACCTCCGACCTCTTCGTTATCAGCGAAGCGCTCTAACCACCTGAGCTATAGGCCCGTAGTCGTCTGACGACCGAGCGAGATTACCGCACCGAACGCCCCCCGACCAAAATGCGACGAAAAGGCCAGGGCAGGCGGCCGGTCAGTCCCGGTCAGCCAGGGTTACCTCGACACCGCCGACCACATCGGTGCTGAGGTTGTAGATCACCACGCCGAGGGTGGCCATCGCGGTCAGCACCACGACATTCACCAGCCCGATCAGCGCGGCGCCGCCGAAAATCGAACCGGCGGAAACCAGTTCGGCGGCACTGTTGTTGGTCAACAGGTCGCCCACGTTGCTGTTCAGCTTGCTCCAGACGCCCATCGCGCCCAAAGCGACGTACAGCACGGCCACCGCGATCATCCAGACGAAGAACAGCGCCGTCGAGAGCAGCAAGGACACCTTGAGCGCGCTCCAGGGATCGATCCGCCGGATCTGCATGCTGGCCCGCAGCGGGCCGCGCGGCCCCGCCGACACCTGGGGGCGGCGGACCGGAGGCCGCCGCTGCCCCGGCTCAGACAGATCCGGCAACTCGCTGGCGTAGGCGTCGTCGGCCGGCTTCACCGGCGGCGCGGCCTTGGCGGCCGGCTTGGCCGGTTGCGGTGCAGGCTTGGCGGGCTGAGCCGGGGGCTTGGCCGCAGCCGGAGCTTTCGCGGGAGCCTGCTGCGGCGCACCGGGCGCGGGCGGTGCTGTCGGGGCAGCCGTACCGGACACGAACCGGCGTATCCGCTCGTCAACGCCGGGGGAGTGCGCACCGCCGTCTCCAGGCCGGGCCGGTGCGGGCGGGCGGGCCTGGCCGCCGCGTTGCCACGGCGGGGCTTCCCCGGTCTCGGTGATCCGGCCGGGCCGGCCCGGCGGCCGCTGACTCGGGTCGGCCGGACCATTTCCGGCCGACTCCGCGTTGCCCCCGTTGCCCGGGTGTCCCGGCTCGTTCGGTGCGCTCACCCACGACTCCTTACCTGCGTATCCCCACCGCGCCGCGGCCGGGTCTGACGGCGGATTTAGCTACCCGCGTCCTCGTCGGCCGCCTCTTCGTCGGCATTCCGCGCAATCGCTATCAGTGTGTCGCCATCACCCAAGTTCATCAACCGAACGCCCTTGGTCTGCCGTCCGGCCTTACGAACCTGCCGTGCGGCGGTGCGAATCACGCCGCCGCCGGAGGTGATCGCGTAGAGCTCACTGTCGTCGTCGACGATCAGTGCCCCGACCAGCCGGCCTCGCCGCGGATCGTACTGAATGGTCAGGATTCCCTTGCCGCCGCGTCCCTGCGCGGTGTACTCGGCGATCGCGGTCCGCTTGGCGTAGCCGCCGGCGGTGGCCACCAGCAGATACATGTCCTCTCGGACCACATTGAGCGACAGCAGCCGGTCGTCGGCGTTGAACCGCATGCCCTGCACACCGGAGGTGGCGCGACCCATCGGACGCAGCGCCTCGTCGGTCGCCGAGAACCGGATGGACTGACCGTTCGCCGACACCAGCAGCAGGTCTTCCTGCGCCGAGCACAGCACCGCGCCCACCAACTCGTCGCCGTCGCGCAGGTTGATCGCGACGATGCCACCGGACCGGTTCGAGTCGAAGTCGGTCAGCTTGGACTTCTTGACCAGGCCGTTGCGGGTGGCCAACACCAGATACGGCGCGTCTTCGTAGCTCTTGATCTGGATGACCTGGGCGATGCGCTCTTCGGGCTGGAAGGCCAGCAGGTTGGCCACGTGCTGCCCGCGTGCGGTGCGCAACGCCTCCGGCAGTTCGTAGGCCTTGGCCCGGTACACCCGGCCCTGCGTGGTGAAGAACAGGATCCAGTCATGCGTCGAGCAGACGAAGAAGTGCGCGACGATGTCGTCCTGCTTGAGGCCGGCGCCCTGTACGCCCTTGCCGCCCCGCTTCTGGCTGCGGTACAGATCGGTCTTGGTGCGCTTGGCGTAGCCGGTCTCGGTGATGGTGACGACGACGTCCTCGCGGGCGATCAGATCCTCGTCGGCGACGTCTCCGTCGGCGGCGATGATCCGGGTCCGCCGGTCATCCCCGTACTTCTCCACGAGCTCAGCCAGCTCGTCGTGCACGATCGCGCGCTGCCGTTCCGGCTTGTCCAGGATGTCCTTGAGGTCCGCGATCTCGGCCTCGATCTTGGCCAATTCATCGATGATCTTCTGGCGTTCCAGCGCGGCCAGCCGGCGCAGCTGCATGTCCAGAATCGCTTGCGCCTGAATGTCATCGATCTCGAGCAGCTCGATCAGGCCCTGGCGAGCGATGTCGACGGTCTGCGATGCCCGGATCAGGGCGATCACCTCGTCGAGGGCATCGAGTGCTTTGACCAGACCGCGCAGGATGTGGGCCCGCTCCTCGGCTTTACGGAGCCGGTAGCGGGTGCGCCGAACGATGACATCGAGCTGATGCGCGACGTAGTACCGGATCATCTGATCCAGCCGCAGGGTGCGCGGCACACCGTCGACGATCGAGAGCATGTTGGCGCCGAAGCTGGTCTGCAGTTGGGTGTGCTTGTAGAGGTTGTTCAGCACCACCTTGGCCACCGCGTCGCGCTTGATCTCGACGACGATGCGCAGGCCCACCCGGTCGCTGCTCTGGTCTTCAATGTTGGCGATCCCCACCAACTTTCCGTCGCGCACCTGCTCGGCGATCGACGTGATGAAGTTGTCGTGGTTGACCTGGTACGGCAGTTCGGTGATGACCAGCAGCGACCGGCCGCGTGAATCCTCTTCGATCTCGACCACGCCGCGCATCCGGATGGACCCGCGCCCGGTCCGGTAGGCGTCGCCGATGCCCTGCGATCCGACGATCAGCCCGGAGGTGGGGAAGTCCGGGCCCTTGACCCGCTCCATCATCGCTTCCAGGGTGGTCTCTTCGTCGGCCTCGTGGTTGTCCAGGCACCAGAACACCGCTTCGGCGAGTTCGCGCAGGTTGTGCGGCGGGATGTTGGTGGCCATGCCGACCGCGATACCGCCGGAGCCGTTGGCCAGCAGGTTCGGGAACCGGCTGGGCAGCACGGTCGGCTCCTGCACCCGACCGTCGTAGTTCGGAACGAAATCGACTGTTTCCTCGTCGATTTCGCGCAGCATCTCCATGGCCAGCGGGGTCAGGCGGGCCTCGGTGTAACGCATGGCGGCCGCGGGGTCGTTGCCCGGCGAGCCGAAATTGCCCTGGCCGTCGACCAACGGGTAGCGCAGCGACCACGGCTGGGCCATCCGGACCAGGGTGTCGTAAATCGAGGCGTCACCGTGCGGGTGGTAGTTGCCCATCGTTTCGGCAACCGACCGTGCGGATTTCGCGTGGCTGCGGTCTGGGCGGAATCCGGAGTCATACATCGCGTAGAGGACGCGGCGGTGCACCGGCTTGAGACCGTCACGCACTTCGGGGAGGGCACGGCCCACGATCACGCTCATGGCGTAGTCGATGTAGCTGCGCTGCATCTCCTGCTGGATGTCGACCGGTTCGATCCGGTCTACCGAGTCGTCTCCGGGTGGCAGCGTGGTGTCTGTCATCTATTCCTCGTTCTGTGAAGAAGTCAGTCAGGTCAGATGTCGCCAAAACGTCGCGAAGTACCGCTAAACGTCCAGGAAGCGAACGTCTTTTGCGTTCCGCGTGATGAAGCTGCGGCGGGCCTCAACGTCCTCGCCCATCAGGATCGAGAACAGCTCGTCCGCCGCGGCGGCATCGTCGAGAGTGATCTGACGGAGCACCCGCACGCTTGGGTCCATCGTGGTCTCCCACAGTTCTTTGGCGTCCATCTCGCCAAGACCCTTGTATCGCTGGATGCCGTCGTCCATGTTGATCTTCTTGCCGCTGGCCTTGCCGGCTTCGAGAAGACCGTCGCGTTCGCGGTCGGAGTAGGCGAATTCGGCTTCGGTTCCGCGCTGCCACTTGAGCTTGTACAGCGGCGGCTGCGCCAAGAACACGTGCCCATGCTCCACCAGCGGCCGCATGAAACGAAACAGCAGGGTGAGCAGCAGGGTGGAGATGTGCTGACCGTCGACATCGGCGTCGGCCATCAGCACGATCTTGTGGTAGCGCAACTTGGAGATGTCGAACTCGTCGTGAATACCGGTGCCCAGGGCGGTGATGATCGCCTGGACCTCGTTGTTCTTCAGGACGCGGTCGATGCGTGCCTTCTCGACGTTGATGATCTTGCCGCGCAGCGGCAGGATCGCCTGGAACATCGAGTCCCGGCCACTCTTGGCCGAGCCGCCGGCCGAATCACCCTCCACCACATACAGTTCGGACTTGCTCGGGTCATTCGAGCGGCAGTCGGCAAGCTTTCCGGGCAGCCCGCCCAAATCGGTAGCGCTCTTGCGCCGCACCAATTCTCGGGCCTTACGGGCCGCCATCCGGGCCTGCGCCGAAGAGACCGCCTTGTTGATGATGGTCTTGGCTTCGGCGGGGTTGGCCTCGAACCAGTGGCCGAGCTGCTCGTTGCAGACCTTCTGCACGAACGACTTGACCTCGGTGTTGCCCAGCTTGGTCTTGGTCTGGCCCTCGAACTGCGGCTGGGACACCTTCACCGAGATGACCGCAGCCAAGCCCTCACGGATGTCGTCACCGGTGAGGTTGGGGTCCTTGTCCTTGAGCAACTTCTTGTCTTTGGCGTATTTGTTGACGACGCTGGTCAACGCCGACCGGAAGCCTTCTTCGTGGGTACCGCCCTCGGCGGTGTTGATGGTGTTGGCGAAGGTGTGCACCGACTCCGAGTAACCGCCGTTCCACTGCATAGCGATCTCGACTTCATGCCCGGTTCCCTTGCCGTCGAAGTCGACGATGGTCGGGTGGATCGGAGTCTTACTGCGGTTGATGTGCTGAACGAAGTCGCGCAGGCCACCCGGATAGTGGAAAGTGCGGTGCTTGACCTTGTGCGGTGCCACCGCCTCGGCGGCCTTTTCCTCGGCAGTCTTCGGTGCTTCGGCAGTGTCGCTGACCACCTCGTCGACGACCTCTTCGACCCGCACCCGCTCGTCGGTCAGGTCGATGGTCAGACCCTTGTTGAGGAACGCCATTTCCTGCAGGCGCCGCGCGACCGTCTCGAAGTCATAGGTGGTGGTCTCGAAGATGTCCGGATCGGCCCAGAATCGGATGGTCGTGCCGGTCTTATTGCTCTTCTCGCCCTTGCGCAGGGTTCCCGGAACCGACTTGTCGTAGGTCTGGAACCACTCGTAGCCATCCCGGAAGATGTCGGCCTCCAGGCGGCTCGACAGTGCGTTGACCACCGAGACGCCCACACCGTGCAAGCCGCCGGAGACGCTGTAGGCGCCTTCTTCGAATTTTCCGCCGGCGTGCAGGACGGTCATGACGACGTCCACGGTCGGTACGCCGGTGGCGTGCATGGCCACCGGGATGCCGCGACCGTCGTCGGTGACTTCGACACCGCCGTCTTCGAGGATGCGGACCGTCACCGTTGAGGCGAAGCCGGCCATCGCCTCATCGACCGCGTTGTCGACGACCTCCCAGATCAGGTGGTGTAGGCCGCGTTCACCGGTGGAGCCGATGTACATACCGGGTCTTTTTCGAACTGCTTCGAGGCCTTCGAGAACCTTGATCGAATCGGCACCATATTTGTTTTGGGCAGCCACGGTCGGGGAGCTCTCCTCAGGTTCGCAAGTCAGCATTCGACGCATCACAGGGGTGCATGCGCGGGATACTGAGTCAGTCTACCTTGGAGTCCCGACGGCGAGTATTTTCTTGTGGTGTTTCTGCCTACCTGATTGCGCCGTGGCGTCGATATCGCGGTTTACCTCGTGTCCGGCCGCTGGCCGGAACGATTTTTTGGCTCGTAGCGCCACACAGCCGTCGGATTCCAGCGCCGGATCAGCCGTAGGTATCGCGGGGGCCGCGGCCCGAGACGTGTAACGGACCTTTGCGCCAGGACGGGGCCGTGGGTCCGGTGATCTTCAGCGTCTTGACCACGCCATCACCGACCGCGGCGGCGATCTTGGCCAGCAATTGGGCCTGGACCAGGCGTAATTGGGTGGCCCAGGCGGTCGATTCGGCCGCGACGCTGAGCACCCCGTCGGACAGTCTGGTCGGACTTGCGTGCGAAGCGATGTCGTCGCCTACCACCGAACGCCACTGTCCTAGCACGGTGCCTTCGGCCACTTGGGCCGACCAACCCCGGGTCTGCGCCAGGTCGCGGGTGGCCGCGCCCAGGGTCTGGGGATCCCGGCGATCCGGTCCTGGCCCGGACCAGCTACGGCGGCCGCCGCCGGTACCCGGGGTACGCCGGCGCAGCGGCGCCCGACGGCCCTGCCCGACGTCTTTGCCCTGGCTTCGAGCCGCTTCGCGCGCTTCGGCGAGGGTTCGGCGGACAAGATCCATGCCGGTCAGCCCAGCCAGGTGCGCCGGCGGCTGCAGAGCCGGTTCGTCTTGCTGCTTGTCGAAGTCGGTCACGGGGCACCGCCGATCAATTCCGAGACCCTGCCCTCGTCGCCTTCGGTGACGGCGATGCAAATCTGGCGGGCGTGCCAGTCGGCGGGAATGTCGTCAGGGACGGCGGCGGTGATCAAGACCTGCTCCGCGGAGGCGGCGACGCCGGCCAGTGCCCGCCGCCGGGCGGCGTCCAATTCCGCGAAGACATCATCGAGCAACAGCACTGGTTCGGCGCCTTCACTACGGAGTAGTTCGTAGGAAGCCAGTCGCAGGGCCAGGGCCATCGACCATGACTCACCATGGCTGGCAAAGCCTTTCACCGGTCGGTCGCCGAGCCGCAATTCCAATTCGTCGCGGTGCGGACCGACCAGGCAGACACCGCGTTCCAATTCCGCGCCACGCCGGCGGGCCAATTCCGCGAGCAGGGCTTCGTGCAATTCGGCTGCGCCCTGGTTCTCCGCACCGAGCGGACTTTCCAGCTTTGGTCGATAGGCCACCGCGGCGGTCCTAGTTCCGGGCGCCAGGAGTTGGTAGGCCTTCTCGACTTCCGGCGCCAATTGGTTGACCAGGTCGATACGCGCGGCCATCAGCTCCGCACCGTGGAGGGCCAATTGGGAATCCCACACATCGAGGGTGTCGAGCACCGATCGGTCACCGCGATGCAGTGCACCCGGGGCACTCTTGAGTAGCGCGGTGCGCTGCCGCAGCACCTTGTCGTAATCGGCGCGCACCCCGGCGATCCGCGGACGGCGCACACTGGCTAATTCGTCGAGGTAGCGGCGGCGCTCACCAGGATCGCCGCGCACCAGCGCCAGGTCTTCCGGGGCGAACAACACCGCGCGCAGTACCCCCACAACTTCGCGGGCGTGCCGCACCGGCGCCCGGTTCAGTCGCACCTTGTTGGCCCGGCCTGCGGTGATCTCCAGATCAACAGCGAGTTCGCGGCCCTCGTTCACCACGATCGTCGAGACCACTGCGCGGGTGGCGCCCGACCGGATCAGTGGTGCGTCCGTGGCCACTCGGTGTGATCCTAAAGTGGACGAATACCACAGTGCTTCAACAAGATTGGTCTTCCCAAAACCGTTCGGTCCGACCAGCACCGTGGCGCCCGGTTCCAGTTCCAGATCGACGTGCGCCCAGGACCGGAAATCCCGCAGGCCCACGTGGCGGACATACACCGAGAAACCAACCTCTCCCGTCGTCGCGGCCCGCCCCGATTAGCCTGGCAGGCGAACCGGCATCAACAGATAGACGTAATCCGACGGCACTGCCGGGAACGGACCGTCGCCGATCAGCGCGGGATCCTCGGCACTGGCCGGACGCAGCACCGCGGGCTTCTTCGAATCGGTGAAACCCATCGACACCTTCTCGCTGTGCAGCGAACCCAAACCGTCCGTCAGGTAGGTCGGATTGAACGCGATGGTCAGCGGCTCGCCGACGAAGTCGATCGGCAGATCCTCCTCGGCGCGACCGACATCTTCGGCGCCGGCCGAAAGTCGCAGGGTGCCCTCGGACAACTCCATGCGGACCTGGGCCCCCCGGTCGGCCACCAACGCCACGCGCTTGATCGCTTCGGTGAGCTCGGCCACCCCGATGGTCGCGACGGCAAGGTGCTCGCTGGGCAGTAGCTGCCGGAATTTCGGGAATTCGGCGTCCAACAGTCGAGTGGTACTGCGCTTTCCAGCGCTGGTAATGCCGAGCAACCCCTCGTTACCGACCGCAGAACCCGCGCCCAGGGCCAGATGCACCTCGTTGCTGTCGCTGCTGGCCTTAGCCGCTTCGGCGAGGGTCTTCGCCGGGACCAATACCGCCGCCTCGGTACCTGGTGCAGCGGACCAAATCAATTCTCGGACAGCCAGGCGGAAACGGTCTGTGGCAGCCAAAACCACTGTGTTGCCGGATATTTCGACACGGATACCGGTCAACATGGGCAGGGTGTCGTCGCGGCCGGCCGCCACGGCGACCTGGCCGATGGCCTCGGCGAACACATCTGCGGACAACACGCCGGTTTCGTCGGGCAGTGTCGGCAGGGTGGGGTAGTCCTCGACTGTCATGGTCGGCAGCGAGAATCGCGCATTCCCACAGGTCAAGGAGACCCGGGTGGACTCGACCTGGACTTCGACCGGCTTGGCCGGCAGTGCCCTGGTGATATCGGATAGCAGTCGACCAGATACCAAAACACTTCCAGGAGAAGCGATCTCGGCGGCGAGCTGAACCTCAGCGGAGACTTCGTAATCGAACCCGGACACGGTCAGACCGTTGTCGGAACCGGTCAGCAGCACCCCGGCCAACAGTGGCACCGTGGGCCGGGCCGGCAGGGATTTCGCGACCCACGCCACCGCGTCAGCGAAGTCATCCCGGTCCAGGCGAAACTTCAAGTCGGTCAGACCCGCGTTCGTGGTCGCCGCGTCCATAGCGTCCTCTCGTCACCCCGATATTGAGCTCTACCCTGCGGCGACTGGTGAACACCCCCACCTGCGGCCGTGTAACGCCCCACGCCGAAGTGTAGGAGCGGTAGGTCACCAACCGTAGAGCCTGGACGGCCTTCTTGAAAGTTAAACCTCGACAAGCAGTCGCTCAGTATCGCCTTGGACGGCGGCGAGCCAGGCGGGTTGTGAACAAGCCGGGTTGACCCGAATCCCCAACGACCTGTTTTTAAAGAGAATCCAGGGATAACTTCCAGTATTAGTAGTAAGTCCTGTGGATCCTGGGCACAGGGTGGCATCGCCGCTGCTGAGCGGGTGCGAGGGGTTGGGGACGAGCAGTGAGCGACACGCCAGGGCCAGCCGGCTCGGCTGTGTATGAAGCAGCCGGTGTGTATCAACGGACGGTTGGTCATCGGATGGTGGACAGGTTGTCCGCAACGGTATCCACAGGGCTTGACCGTGACGGGTGGTGCGAGTGAGTCCAAAGTTTTTTGTAAGAACGACGGGCTACCAGCCCGGGAATCAACGCTTGGCGCGCTGCCGGATCCGGGTGGTGAGCTCTTTGACTTGATCGAAGACCTCGCGACGCTCGGCCATCTCCCCACGGATCTTGCGCTCGGCGTACATCACCGTGGTGTGGTCGCGGCCGAATGCCTGGCCGATCTTGGGCAGCGACAGATCGGTCAGTTCGCGGCACAGATACATGGCGATCTGACGGGACTGGGCCAGCGGGCGGGTTTTGCCGGGCCCGCGTAGTTCCTCGACCGAGGTGTCGAAGTATTCAGCGATGACAGCCATGATGATCGCGGCGCTGATCTGCATGGTGCTGGCGTCGGCGATCAGGTCACGCAACACAATCTCGGCCAACGCCCGGTCGATCGGAGTCTTATTCAGCGAGGCGAATGCGGTGACCCGGATCAGCGCGCCCTCAAGTTCCCGGATGTTGCGTTCGATACTGGTGGCGATGAGCTCCAGCACGTCGGCCGGCACGTCAAGGCGATCCATCTGCGCCTTCTTGCGCAAAATGGCGATCCGGGTCTCCAGATCCGGCGGCTGGACGTCAGTGATCAAGCCCCATTCGAACCGTGTGCGAAGCCGATCCTCAAGGGTGGCAAGCTGTTTCGGCGACCGATCGGAAGTGATCACGATTTGCTTGTTGGCGTTGTGCAGCGTGTTGAAGGTATGGAAGAACTCTTCCTGGATACCTTCTTTACCCTCGATGAACTGGATGTCATCGACCAGCAGTACATCGATGTCGCGGTAGCTGCGCTTGAACGCCACCTTGCGGTCATCGCGAAGAGAGTTGATGAAGTCGTTGGTGAACTCTTCGGTGGAGACGTACTTGACCCGCATCCCGGGGAAGAGCCGCTGGGTGTAGTTGCCGGCCGCGTGCAGCAGATGGGTCTTACCCAGACCGGATTCACCCCAGATAAAGAGTGGGTTATAGGCGCGTGCCGGTGCTTCGGCGATGGCCAGCGCGGCGGCGTGAGCGAACCGGTTCGAAGTGCCGATGACGAAGGTGTCGAAGGTATAGCGCCGGTTGAGGCTCGCACCGTCGGCGGTCGGCGAGTCCTCGCTGGGCCGTTCGGTGAAGTAGTTCGGCCAGTCGTATTCGACGTCGGTGGTCTCGTCGTCTTCTTCGTCGGCGCGGACTTCGGCACTGCTGTCGGTGCTGGAAGTGGCGGGTTGGTCCTCGGCTGTCTGCGGTGAGATCCGAACACCGAGTTCGATGGAGTGGCCGAGTCGCCGACTGAGTGCATCGGTGATCTGGGTGCGCAGATGCCGTTCGATCTCGTTCTGGACGAAGCTGCTCGGAACCGCCAACAGCGCGAAGCCCTCGACGATGGCCAGCGGGTGGACCAGCTTGAGCCAGGCCTTCTGCTGGGGAGTCAAAGTGGGTGCCGACCCGTTGGTTCCCGGGGATTCCCCGTTGAGTTCGGCTACAACCTCGTCCCAGAGACTGAGGAACGCAGTGCCGGGTTCCTCACTCAATGCCCCATCCCCCTGGTTCGACGCCGTTTGGCCGGGAGCAGCGGTGCCCGGATGCCGTACAGAGACATGCTATCCACACACTTATCCACAGGTGTGGATGAGGTGCGCATCCCGCGATGGGGCCCTCTAGGCCGGCTGCTCAGCAACGGATACTCCAGACAAAAGACGCTATATCTGAAGCGCCAGCCGCTTCGTGATCTTCGGTTCGTGGTGGAGAACCGCTCCGGTTCCGAAACGGCGCTGGCAAGCAAGTTAACAGGTTTCTGGGCGGACGACTACTCATTTCGACGAGATGAATCGAACGAAAATGAGCGGGGTGAGAGCGACCGATACGGGTGTGACCAGTGTGAATAGTGGGTCAATTTCGCGGGCCGGCGGGCCGGGGGTGGTGCCGCAACGACACCGGGGTTTGACCCGGCGAACGTGCATCAGTACCCTCGAACAGTCGCCCGAACGCTGGCGATACGGCAGCGACCGGCCTGCGGGCCGGAGCCCGCGCCGGTTACGAGCAAGACGCAGAAGTTCACCGAGCTTACCGAGTGCGTCGCGTGCAGCAGGCACAACGGGCTTCCGGTGTGTCGGGCTTACGTGACGCAAGATGCAATAAGGAGAGTGTGCCGTGGCCAAGGGCAAGCGGACCTTCCAGCCCAACAACCGTCGTCGGGCCCGCGTGCACGGGTTCCGGCTGCGGATGCGTACCCGTGCCGGTCGTGCCATCGTCACCGCCCGGCGCAGCAAGGGCCGGCGCTCGCTGACCGCCTGTGCACAGGCAGCTCGGCGGTGCTCCCGGCTCAATACCGGATGAGACGATCGGCCGACTTCGGTGCAACGGTCAAGCATGGCCGAAAGTCAGTGCAGCCGGTCCTCGTCATATACGACCGACGGGCGGATCTGTCCGCGGAGTCGGCGTTGGATGCCGCGGCGACGATTCGGCCGCGGGTAGGTCTGATCATCGCCAAGTCTGTCGGTACTGCTGTTGATCGACATCGGGTGGCTCGGCGATTGCGCCACGTAGCCCGCGAGGTGCTGGCCGACTTGGAACCCCAAGAGCAACTGGTGATTCGGGCACTGCCCGGCAGCAACGGTGCCACCTCGGACGAGCTCGGCACTCAGTTGCGGACAGGTTTGCGGTCGATCCGCCGGGCCGCGGGGGCGGTGCGCTGATGCACGCGGTCGCGGTAGCCCCGGTACGCGGATTGATCTTCGTCATCGAGCTCTACCGCCACGTGATCTCTCCACTGCGTCTGCCCAGCTGTCGCTTCATGCCGACGTGCAGCCAGTACGCGGTGGACGCCTTGACGGAATACGGGTTGATTCGGGGCAGCTGGTTGGCGGCGGTTCGGCTGGCCAAGTGCGGGCCGTGGCATCAAGGCGGATGGGACCCGATTCCCGAACGGTCCCAGCGGGCTGCTGACTGCGGCTGTCAGACGGGACACGCCCTGACCAAGCACGACAATCGAGCGGAGGGTGAATACCGTGTCCTTTGATCCGGGCAGCCTGGACTACGTGTACTACCCGGTCTCGGGCATTATGTGGTTGTGGTACAAGGCTTTTGGCCTTCTACTGGGACCCGCGAACTTCTTCACCTGGGCGCTGTCAGTGGTGTTCCTGGTGTTCACGCTGCGGGCGCTGCTGTACAAGCCGTTCGTCAAGCAGATTCGGACCACCCGGCAGATGCAGGAGCTGCAGCCGCAGATCAAGGCCTTGCAAAAGAAGTACGGCAAGGACCGCCAGAAGATGGCACTGGAGATGCAGAAGCTACAGCGTGAGCACGGCTTCAACCCGATCCTGGGGTGTCTGCCCATGCTGGCGCAGGTCCCGGTCTTCCTGGGCCTGTTCCATGTGCTGCGGTCGTTCAACCGGACCAGTACCGGCATCGGCCAGCTCGGCTTGTCGCCCGACCTGAACCGTCAGCTGGGCAACTACTTCTTCAGCGCAGCCGACGTCGGCAACTTCCTGGACGCAAATCTGTTCGGTGCTCCGCTGGGCGCGACGATGATCCAACGCACCGGGTTGGACGCCTTCGCCGAGTTCAACCGGGTGTCGGTGATCGTGGTCGGGGTGCCGATCATGATCGCGGCCGGTATCGCGACGTACTTCAACAGCCGAGCGTCGGTAGCGCGGCAGAGTCCAGAAGCCGCGGCCAACCCGCAGACCGCGATGATGAACAAGCTGGCGCTTTACGTCTTCCCGCTGGGCGTGGTGGTCGGTGGACCATTCCTGCCGCTGGCGATCATCCTGTACTGGTTCTCCAACAACATCTGGACGTTCGGCCAGCAGCACTACGTGTTCGGGTTGATCGCCAAGGAGGAAGAGGCCAAGAAGGAGGAGGCGCTGCGGCGCCGCGCCGCCAACGCGCCCGCTCCCGGGGCCAAGCCGAAGCGGGGAGCCCGGGCGGCGACGACGGAGGCTGAGGTCGAAGCGGAGTCGTCGGTCGAGGAGGCCGGCGCGATGGAGGCGGAGGCCGGCGAGCCCGGGAACCCTGAGGCCGCCAAGCGGAGCCCCAGTCGGCCCGCTGCCCGCGGCGGACGCCCCGGTGC
>CAXYUC010000044.1:0-27306 GCA_964292075.1 uncultured Mycolicibacter sp. | reverse complement strand
ACGCCGACCGATCACGGCCACACACCCACTTGACTCGACCTACAGCCAGCTAACCCCCGCTGCTCAGCGCGAGCAGTCGCGAGGTGGCCCGCAGGTACTTCTTGCGGTAGCCGCCGGCCAGCATCTCGGCGCTGAAGATTTGGTCGAGTTTGGCACCGGACGCCACTACCGGGATGCCCGCGTCATACAGGCGGTCGGTGAGGGCGACCAACCGCAGCGCCACATTCTGGTCCTCGATGGGGTGCGCACCGGTGAGGTACACCGCGGTGACGCCCTCGATCAGGGTCAGATACCGGGAGGGATGCATGGTGGCCAGGTGGGCGCACAGCCCGTCGAAGTCGTCCAGCGTCGCTCCGGGCTGTGCCGCTGCGCGCTGCGTGACCTGCTGAGCTGAGGGCGGTTCGGGCGCCGGTGGCAGATCCCGGTGCCGATAGTCGGGTCCGTCAACGCGCACCGGGGTGAAAATGTTTGCCAGCGCACTGATCTCGCGCAGAAAGTCCTGAACAGCGAAACGGCCTTCGCCGAGCTGCTCAGGCAACGTGTTCGATGTCGCGGCAATAGAGACCCCGCGCGCCACCAGTTCGGACAACAGCCGCGACACCAAGGTGGTGTTACCCGGATCGTCGAGCTCGAACTCGTCGATGCACACCACGGTGTAAGCGCCGAGCAATTCGATGCACTCGGTGAAACCGAACACCCCGGCCAACTGGGTCAGCTCCATGAACGTCGCGAACGCCGTGCCGGGCGCCTGGGCAGCGCCATGGCCGCTGCCGGTGTCGGTGATCGCGTGGTAGACCGAGGCCAGTAGGTGCGTCTTGCCGACACCGAAACCGCCGTCGAGGTAAATGCCCACGCCCGGCAGCACCTCGCGCTTGCCCAACAGCTTGCGCCGCCCGGCGCGGCGGGCCACCGCCTGCGCACAGAACGCGGTGCATGCGGTCACCGCGGCGGCCTGGCTGGGTTGCGCCGGGTCTGGCCGGTAGCTGGCGAAGCTGGCGCCAGCGAACGTCGGCGGTGGCTTGAGCTGTGCGATCAACCGTTCCGGGGAGACCGCCGGATGCCGGTCCACCAGGTGGTCGATCGACTCGGCGGCTGGATTGGGCACGCACGAACTGTAGTCACATGGTGCAATCGAGGCCATGTCCGACCTCAGCGCAGACCCGGGATTCACCCTGCTGGGCTCCACGGCGCCCGTTGACGACGCCGGACTGGGCCGGCTGTACGCCTATCCCGAAACCGACGAGCCACGCGTGTGGGTACGGGCCAATTTCATCAGCAGCATCGACGGCGGCGCGACGGTGGCCGGCACCTCCGGCGGACTGGCCGGGCCCGGCGATCGATCCCTGTTCATGCTGCTGCGGTCGCTGGCCGACGTCGTGCTGGTGGGTGCGGGCACGGTCCGAGCCGAGAATTACGGCGGGGCGCGCCTCGGCGTGGCGCAACGCCAGGGCCGCCGCGACCGCGGACAGTCCGAAGTACCCCAGCTGGCGATCGTGACCCAGTCCGGGCAACTGGACCGAGACCTGCGGGTATTCAACGACACCGAGCTGGCGCCGCTGGTGTTGACCTGCTCCGCGGCCGCCGACGACACCCGGCGACGACTGGCCGGGTACGCCGAAGTCCTGGACTGCTCGGGCGATGACCCCGAGCGAGTCGACGAGGCCGTGTTGCTGGCAGCGTTGGCGCAGCGCGAGCAGTTCCGGGTCCTTACCGAAGGCGGACCGACCCTGCTGGGATCGATCATCGAACGCGAACTGCTCGACGAGCTG
Organism: uncultured Mycolicibacter sp.; assembly: GCA_964292075.1. Taxonomy (GTDB): domain Bacteria; phylum Actinomycetota; class Actinomycetes; order Mycobacteriales; family Mycobacteriaceae; genus Mycobacterium. The sequence continues at coordinate 25,537 of CAXYUC010000044.1, read as the reverse complement.
TGCCTGACCATGGCCCCCTATCTGCTCGGGGGCCTGTCCCGCCGCATCGCCACCGGCCCGGGCGAGCTGACGACGCCGATGCGCTGCAGCCATCTGCTCTCCGACGAATCCGGCTACCTCTACGGCCGCTACGTCAAAAGCGAGCGCCTATAAGGTGACAGGCATGACCAGCTATTCGAGGTTCGCCCGGATCGCCGTGGTGACCGCTGCTGCCGTCCTGGCCGGGTCCGCGCCCCTGCTGGCCGGTTGCGCGCCCGGGCTGGCCGCCGACCCGCGTTTCGCAACCAACTCCGGCGCCGGAGCCCAGGGGCAACCCGAATCCACCTCGGACAAGGCCGGACCGCCGCCGGTGGAGGTGCCCAAGAACGACCTGCCCTGGCATGAATGCACCGCCCGGGTCTTCGGCGACGCCGCGGTGCCCGCCACGCCCGGTGTGCGACTGGACTGCGCCAGCTATGACGCGGACGTCGACCCACTCGGCGGCGGCTCCGGATCGATCAGCATCGGGGTGGTGCGGGCCCGGTCCGTGCAGACCCCGGGCGACGCCGGCCCCGTGGTGTTCACCACCGGCTGGGATCTGCCGTCGTCGCTGCAGCTGCCGATCTGGCTGGCGCGGGCCGGCGCGGACGTGCTCAAGAGCCACCCGATCGTCGCCGTGGACCGGCGCGGCATCGGAATGTCGAGCCCGGTGGACTGCCGAAATCGCAGCCAGCGCGACGAAATGTGGAATCAGGCGCAGTTCGCCCCCGGCGACGACCCGGTGGCCAGCCTGGGCACGGTCACGATGGAAGCCACCACCGACTGCACCGACTCCATCTCGCCGGGTGAGTCCTCCTACGACAACACCCATGCCGCCACCGATCTCGAGCGGCTGCGCAGCATCTGGGACATCCCCGCACTGTCGCTGGTCGGTATCGGCAACGGCGCTCAGATCGCCCTGGCGTACGCCGGCTCGCATCCGGGGAAGGTGGCCCGGCTGGCACTGGACTCCCCCATCCCGCTCGGAGTCGCCGCCGAGGCCGCCGCCGAGGAACGGGTCAAGGGCCAGCAGGCAGCCTTCGAGGCGTTCGCCGCCCAGTGCGTCGCGGTCGGCTGTGCGCTGGGCCCGGACCCGAAGGATGCTGTCAACGCGGTTCTGGACTCCGCCCGCTCCGGGCATGGTCCGGGCGGCGCCTCACTGGCCGCGGTCACCAATGCGATCGTGACAGCCCTGGGCTATCCCACCGGCGATCGCGTCAACACCACCAACGAGTTGGCCAAGGCACTGGCCTCGGCCAACTCCGGCGACGCCAACCTGTTGAACAACTTGATCAACCGGGCCCAAGGCACCACCGGCAGCGACGGCCACTTCATCAACTCGTGCGCCGACGCGCTCAACCGGCCTACTCCAGATCGGGTCCGGGAGCTGGTGGTCGCCTGGGGCAAGGAGTACCCGCAGTTCGGCACGGTCGGCGCGATGGAGATGGCGCAGTGCCTGAGCTGGCCCAGTAGCAGCACCCCGGACCTGCCGAAGGAACTCAAGATCGATGTACTGCTGCTGGGAGTGCAAAACGATCCGATCGTCGGTGAGGAGGGCGTGGCGGCCACCGCCGCGGCCGTCATCAACGCCGGGTCGGCCAGCAAGCGGGTGATGTGGCAGGGCATCGGTCACGGCGCCGCGGTGTATTCATCGTGCACGCTGCCGCCGCTGATCGGTTATCTCGACAGCGGCAAGTTGCCCGACACCGACGTCTACTGCCCGGCCTGACCCAGCCTGATCCGGACTCCTGAGACCGGTCCGGGGTACGGTTCGCTGGTGACGGCAGCCGACTCCTTCATGCACCGGGCGGGCACCGCCCTACAGGCCGCGTTCCGGCCCCCCACGTCCCCGCCTAGCACCGCGACCGTGCTGCGTTCGGTGCTGTGGCCGGTGGCCATCATGTCGTTGATCCATCGGGCGATCATCCTGCCGCTGAACGGCAACATCACCGATGACTTCAAACCGGTGTACCGGGCGGTGCTGAACTTCCGGCACGGCCTGGACATCTACAACGAACACTTCGACTACGTCGATCCGCACTACCTGTACTCCCCCGGCGGCACCCTGCTGATGTCGCCGTTCGGGTACCTGCCGGAGACCCTGTCTCGGTACACGTTCATCGCGACCAACACGATCGCGATCGTGCTCGCGGCCTACCTGCTGCTGCGAATGTTCGGATTCGGGCTGAGCTCGGTCGCGGCGCCGGCCCTGCTGGCCGCGATGTTCCTCACCGAAAGCGTCAGCAGCACACTGGTGTTCACCAACATCAACGGCGTGGTCCTGCTGGCCGAAGTGTTGTTCTTACGCTGGCTGCTCGACGGCAGGCAAAGCCGACAGTGGTGGGCCGGTGTTGCGATCGGCCTGACCATAGTGGTCAAACCCGTCCTGATTCCGTTGCTGCTGCTACCGCTGCTGAACCGGCAGTGGCGGCCGTTCGTCGGGGCGATCGCGGTACCGCTGGTGTTCAACCTGGTGGCGTTCCCACTGGCCAGCGATCCGAACAGTTACTTCACTCAGACGGTGCCCTACATCATGGGCACCCGCGACTACTTCAACTCCTCGATCCTGGGCAATGGCGTGTTCTTCGGGCTGCCTTCGCCGCTGATCCTGTTCATGCGGGTGCTGTTCACCGTATTGGCCGCCGTCAGCCTGTGGTTGCTCTACCGCTACTACCGCACCCGCGACCCCCGGTTCTGGATGCTGACCTCCTCGGGTGTGCTGCTGACCACGTCGTTCCTGGTGCTGTCACTGGGGCAGGGCTACTACTCGATCGTGCTGTTCCCGTTCCTGATGACCGTCGTGCTGCCGAACTCGGTGCTGCGCAACTGGCCGGCATGGCTGGGGGTCTACGGGTTCATGACCCTGGACAAGTGGCTGATCTTCCGCTGGATGAATGTCGGGCGGCCGCTGGACTACCTCAAGATCACCTACGGCTGGTCGCTGCTGCTGATCGTGATCTGCACCGTGCTGTGTTACCGCTACCTCGACGCCAAGGAGGAGGGCCGTCTGGACGACGGAATCGACCCGGCCTGGCTGGCGTCCGAGTCGGACAAGGCCGGCGCGGTTAACGTGGAGTCATGACCTCTCCCAAGGTGTCGCTCACCGACGACGAGTGGCGCGCGAAACTGACCCCTCAGGAGTTCGCGGTGCTGCGCCGCGCCGGTACTGAGCCGCCGAACACCGGCGAATACACCGACACCACCTCCGAAGGCGTCTACGAGTGTCGGGCGTGCGGCGCCGAATTGTTCCGCAGCTCAGAGAAATTCCCCTCACACTGCGGGTGGCCGTCATTCTTCGACCCGGCCGACCCCGACGCGGTGATCCTGCGCTCGGATGACTCGCTGGGGATGCGGCGCACCGAGGTGCTGTGCGCGTCCTGCCACAGCCATTTGGGCCACGTGTTCACCGGCGAGGGCTACCCCACCCCGACCGACCAGCGCTACTGCATCAATAGCATTTGTCTGCGGCTGGTGCCGCCGTCCTAGCGACCGGCCCGGCTCACCAGTGCCCGGTGAAGATGTCCTCGATCATGTTGTAGGCCTGCAGCGGAACCTGCCCGAGGGATGCCGCGATGTTCTCGACGCCGTCAACCAACGCGTTGCCGATCGCGGTGCTGTCCCCGGACAGGATGGCTTCCCAGACATCGTAGGAAGCAAGCTGCGGCGGCAGGACCACATCGCGCCAGAGCAGGAATCCGTCGCCCAGCAGACCCATGTCGGTCGAAACGGGCTGGCCGGCCCAGTTGACCAGCGTCCAGCCGTCCTGGGGGTTGCCCGTGAGCTCGACGATGCCCGCGTTGGGCAGCGGCTGCGGCACACCGGTCGAGGAGATGTCGAACAGGCCCTTGAGCAGCACTTCGATATCGGGGTTCTTGACGGTGTTCATCACCCAGATCATCGTGACCGCAGAACTGCTGAACACCGCCTCGTTGATCTGGCCGTTGTCGCCGATGATCGGGTTGTCCAACGCGTGGTTGTAGACCGCGTCGATCGCTTCGTTGTACTTGTCGAGCACGATCAGCCCGTTGTAGTCCAGCGCGCCCGGGATGGGCAGCACCGACGGCAGCGCCAGCGTCCACAGTGCGCTGGACAAGGCGTAGAGGATCCCGGCGGGGCTGAGGTTGGGCAGATCGGAGTACAGGCCGCCGTCGACCTCGGTCAGCCCGTTCAGGATTCCGATATCACTGTGAGAGATTCCCATGAGATCGGCGAACGGAAAGGCGGTCTGCTGCGCGTCGGTGTCGGGTCCGGAGAAGATGCCGGCGACCTTGCCCAGGCCGATCGCGTCGACGAGTTTGTGCGCGGTGTCGAGCGCTTCCTGCTCCCCGTTGGCGCTGATTCCAGCTCCGGGGAAGTTCGGGGAGAACGTGACCCGCTCGTTGCCTGGTGGGGCGTCCTCGGCGTGCCGCACGATGTCCATGACGATGTCTTGAGCGGCCAGCAGAATGTCGGCGAACTGGACCGTGGGCAGCTGTACTGCCGCGGGGTGCACAGCCAGCAGGCCGGCGGTCAGCAGCGCGGCGCCGGCGGCGGCGGTGCGGTGTGTAGTGGTGCACGAACGGGACTGACTGTGCATAGCTCGACACCTTCCGACCGGGCCCGGCCAAGACATTACCTTAGAAAAGGCTTAACGCCCTAGAAGATATCATTATGTTTGCTATGCACACAAGGTGACCACGGGCGTTGTGCCCGGCACCGCGGTCACACCGGACTACTACGGCAGCGACGCCACCAACTGCTCGACCTCGACCCGGGGTCCGGTGAAGAACGGGGTTTCCTCCCGGGCGTGCAACCGGGCCTCGGTGTTGCGCAGGTCGCGCATCAGGTCCACGATCCGGTCGAGTTCGGGCGCCTCGAACGCCAGAATCCACTCGTAGTCACCGAGCGCGAACGCGGGCACGGTGTTGGCCCGCACATCCTTGTACTCCCGGGCCGCCATGCCGTGCTCGGCCAGCATCCTGCGGCGGTCCTCTTCGGGCAGCACGTACCACTCGAGCGACCGCACGAAGGGGTAGACGCAGACGTAGGCGCCTGCCGGTTCACCGGCGATGAACGCCGGGACATGGCTCCGGTTGAACTCGGCCGGCCGGTGCAACGCGACGCTGCTCCACACCGGCTCGCAGGCCCGGCCCAGCGCGGTGCGGCGGAACCCGGCGTAGGTGGCCTGCAGGTCCTCGATGCGCTCGGCGTGGGTCCAGATCATGAAGTCGGCGTCGGCACGCAGGCCAGCGATGTCGTACACCCCGCGGACCACCACGCCGCGCTCTTCCTGCTGCTTCAAGTAGGTGGCGACCTGGTCGGCGATCGCCTCGCGGGTCTGCGAACTCTCGTCGAGTCCACCCGGATTCACCGAGAACACCGAGAACATCACGTAGCGGAGGGTGGAATTCAGCTTGTCGTAGTCGAGGTGCGCCATAGCCCATATGCTGCCACGATGCGCTGTGAAGGTCGCTAGCGGTGGTCGCAAGCGCAGCAGAGCCGGGCGCTGCGGGCCACCGCCAACGTCTCAGGGCGCCGGGGTGGCGCTGATCACGGCCGCCACGGCCCGGTCGGCCGCGGCGATGCAGGCCGGCACCCCGATGCCGTCGAGATAGTTGCCGGCAACCGCCACGGTCGGTGGCAGCGCGGCGCGCAGCCCGGTGACCAAGGCGGCGTGGCCAGACTGATATTGCGGCATCGCCGCAGGCCAGCGCTGCACGCGCGCATCGATGGGGTCCACAGCGACGCCGAAGACGGCCTCCAAGTCCTGCACCGACCACGTCACCAGCTCCGCGTCGGAGGCGCTGGTGCGGGGGTCGCCGAACCGGCCGAAGGACAACCGCAACACCTCGACTCTGCCGCCGTACCCCCGGTCGCCCCATTTGCGCGACGTCAGGGTGATCGCCTTGGCGTGCAGCCGTTCCCCGGTGGCAACTAACACCCCGGAGTTGTTCGGGAACGCCGCGCCGGCGGGCACCGCCAAGGCCACCACCACCGACGACGCATTGCCGATCCGGCTGGCCGCCGCCGCGGCGCGCGGCGCGAACCCGGTGGCCAGCCGGGCCAGCGCGGGGGCGGGCACCGCGACCACCCCCCGGTCGGCGCGATCATCGCCGCCACTGGCGGCCCGCAACAGCCATCCGTCACCGGCCGGGTCGATCTGAGTCACCGCCGACTGCACCCAGCGCAGCCTGGCGCTGCGCACCAGCGCGTTGACCAGCACCTGATACCCGCCGGTGATCGCACCGAACACCGGCACGCCGGTGGTCGTGGGCAGTGCCCGCCGCACCGCCTCGGTCAGGCTGGACGCGCCTTCATCGAGCAGGGTGGCCAGGCCCGGGACCGCCGTGCGCAGCCCGACGGTCGCCGCCGAACCCGCATACACCCCGCCGATCAGCGGATCGACCGAGCAGGCCACCACCTGCGCCCCGAACCGGTCGGCCACCAGTGCCCCCAGCGCCGGATCGCTGCCCGGCTCGAACGCCAACGGGCGGTTGGGCTCGCCGGCGATCCGCGCGAGGGTCTCATTGTCGACCAGCCCGGCCATCGACTCGGGCGACGACGGAATCCCACTGAGGGTGTCCGACGGCAACCGATGCAGCAATCGGCGGCTGTACAGCAACGGCCGCACTCCGGTGGTACTGCGCTGCCGATCGGCCAAACCCAGCTCGGCCAGCAGGGCCGGTACTTCGGGCCGGCGGGCGATGAATGCCTCGGCACCGATGTCCACGCCGATCCCGCCCAGGGTCTCGGTGCGCAGCAGCCCGCCGAGCCGGTCGGCCGGATCGAAAACGGTGATGTCGACTGCGTCGCCGAGCGTCGCCCGCAGCCGGTGGGCAGCGGCCAGACCGGAGATTCCGCCCCCGACGACGCAGAACGACGTGGTCACAATGAATGGACCAGCAATACCAGATCGGTCAACACCCCGGGGTCCGTCTCCGGCAGTACGCCGTGCCCGAGGTTGAACACGTGCCCCGACGCTCCGGCCGCAACAGCGGCGCGGCCATCGGCAACGACCGCCCTGGCGGCACGCTCCACGGCCGGCCAGCCCGCCGCCAGCACCGCCGGGTCCAGGTTGCCCTGCAAGGCCTTACCAGCACCCACTCGGGTGGCGGCCTCGGTCAGGGAGGTATGCCACTCCACCCCGACGACGGTGGCGCCGGCGCCCGCCATCTCCCCCAACAGCTCGCCGGTCTGCACCCCGAAGTGCGTCATCGGCACCTCCCGGTCGGCGAGCGTGGCGAACACGCGGGCACTGTGCGGCGCCACGAAGCGCCGGTAGTCGGCCAGGCACAGCGTCCCGGCCCAGGAGTCGAACAACTGAATGGCGTCCACACCGTGGTCGAGTTGCACGGTCAAAAAAGCGATGGTCAGGTCGGTGAGTCGCGTCATCAACTCATGCCAGCTGTCCGGGTCGGCCAGCATCATCGCCTTGGTGCGGGCATGGGTGCGGCTGGGCCCGCCCTCGACCAGGTAGGAGGCCATGGTGAAAGGCGCGCCGGCAAAGCCGATCAGCGGCACCGTTCCGAGCCCATTCACCAGCAGCGATACCGCCGCGGCGACGGCCGTCACCTGCTGCGGGTCCAACGGCTGCAGGGCCGCGACGTCGGCCGCGCTGCGTACCGGGTTGGCGATCACCGGCCCGACATCGGGGACGATGTCCAGATCCACCCCCGCACCCCGCAACGGCACCACGATGTCGGAGAACAAGATGGCCGCGTCGACGTCATGGCGACGCACCGGCTGCAGGGTGATCTCGCAGACCAGTTCGGGGTCGAAACAGGCCGCCAGCATGCTGTGCTGGGCGCGCAGCTCACGGTATTCGGGCAGGGATCTCCCGGCCTGGCGCATGAACCAAACCGGTATGCGATGGGGTTGGCGACCGGTAGCGGCGGCCAGGTACGGGGAATCAGGCAGTTCACGACGGGCACTCATCGAACTCAATGCTGCCACGCCCGGTTACGGCAGGCCGAACCGTGCCGTTTCCTGTGGCGGTCCCGGCTTCCCCTCACCTCCGCCGGCCCTCCGGGCCAACTCCGCCGAGCCTCGCCGAACCGCCCCGTTCGGCGCGCCTGCCTGCGCCGACCGGCGCCGGGGGTTAGCGTGAGATCCGGTGATCCGCGTCGCGGCGGTGCACAACAGAATTCTGGGTGCTGGCCGCTGGCGATGCGGCGCACAGCGATCAGTTAAGGAGCGGCACCCGTGACATCAGCCGAGCCTGCCCCCTTTCGGGAAGCGGTGGCAACGATGCACGCCGCAACCGTGCGGTCGGAAATCGAGTTGGGCCCGATCCGGCCACCGCAGCGCCTGGCGCCCTACAGCTACGCGCTGGGCGCCGAGGTCAAGCACCCCGAAACCGACTTCGTCCCGGAAGACTCCGACGGCGATGCCTTCGGCCGCTTGATACTGCTGTACGACCCCGACGGCACCGACGCCTGGGACGGCACCATGCGGATGGTGGCCTTCATCCAGGCCGACCTGGATCCGCACGAGGCGATCGACCCACTGCTGCCCGAGGTCGCCTGGAGTTGGCTGGTCGAGGCGCTGGGCGCCCGGACCGAGCACGTCACCGCATTGGGCGGGACCGTCACCGCCACCACGTCAGTTCGGTACGGCGACATCTCCGGCCCACCGCGGGGTCATCAGTTGGAGTTGCGCGCGTCGTGGACCGCGACCACCCCGGAGCTGGGCACACATGTCCAGGCGTTCTGTGAGGTGCTGGAACACGCCGCGGGCCTACCGCCGGTCGGGATCACCGATCTGAGCTCGCGAACCCGCGTCTGAGATGTCCGAGCAGACCACCGAACCGGCCACCGAAGAGCCCGAGCCGACACCGCTGCAGCATCCTGCCGATGGAGTGCCGGAGGTGTCGGTCACCCGCAGGCAGATCGGCGCCGCCGCCGACCTGCTGGCAAGCGGTCACGGCCCATTCGCGGTGGATGCCGAGCGGGCATCGGGCTTCCGCTACTCCAACCGGGCCTACCTCATCCAGATCCGTCGGGCCGGTGCCGGGACAGTGCTGATCGATCCGGTCGACGCCGGCGAGGATCCGGCTGCCCTGCTACGCCCGGTTACCGAGGTGCTCGACGACGACGAGTGGATTCTGCACGCCGCCGACCAAGACCTGGCCTGCCTGGCCGAGGTGGGTATGTGGCCCAAGGCGTTGTACGACACCGAACTGGCCGGACGGCTGGCCGGCTTCGACCGGGTCAATCTGGCCGCAATGGTGCAGCGGCTGCTGGGACTGGGTCTGGCCAAGGGGCACGGTGCCGCCGACTGGTCCAAGCGGCCGCTGCCCGCGGATTGGCTCAACTATGCGGCGCTCGACGTCGAGGTGCTCATCGAACTGCGCCAGGCGGTCGCTGAGGTGCTGGCCGAGCAGGGCAAAACCGACTGGGCGGCACAGGAGTTCAATCACGTCCGGGTCACCGACTTCACCACCACGACGCGCCGGGACCGCTGGCGGCGTACGTCGGGTATTCACAAGGTGCGCGATCGGCACGGCCTGGCCGCCGTCCGAGAACTCTGGACGGTACGCGACCAGATCGCCGCGCGCCGCGACATCGCGCCCGGACGCATCCTGCCCGACTCGGCGATCATCGCCGCGGCCATGGCCAATCCCACCACCGCCGAAGAGCTGCTCGCCCTGCCGGTCTTCGGCGGGCCCAAACAACGTCGCACCGCGGCAACCTGGCTGGCAGCGCTGGCCGCGGCGCGCAACAACCCGGAGCCGCCCGAAGCCGGTGAATCCACCAGCGGCCCACCGCCGCCATCGCGCTGGGCGCGGCGCAAGCCCGAGGCGGCCGCACGACTGGAGACCGCCCGCGCCGCGCTGGGTGCCGTGTCCGAGCAGGTGCACGTGCCGACCGAGAACCTGCTCACCCCGGAGCTGGTGCGCCGGTTGTGCTGGGATTGGAAACCGGCGGCGTCGGATGCAGCGGTGGTGATCGAGGAGTTCTTGGCCGTCGGCGGCGCCCGTCCCTGGCAACGTGAGCTGACGGTGCCGGTGCTGGCCCAGGCCCTCGGCGCCCCGGACGCTTAACCGGGCCGTTGCTAGACTGCCGAGGGAAGCAGTCGTATTCAGTATTCGGCCAGTGCTTCTCACGTCACTCGCACCGTGGACGCGAACCGTCAAGGACTTCCCATGGTTGATTCTCCTGGGAGGACCTCGTGTCACCAGCTTTTCGCCGGATCATCTACGTCATCAGCTACGAGCTCGTCGCCGTTGCGCTGACCACTGTGGGCCTCACCGTGCTGGGATTCGGCGGCGGCAGTTCAGGCGCCGTGGCAGTGGCGGCGTCAACGGTCGCGGTGGTGTGGAACTACATCTGGACCACCGTGTTCGAAGCATGGGAACGACGGCAGGTCTCCCCGACCCGCACGGTGGGTCGCCGAATCGTGCACGCCGTCGGCTTCGAAGGTGGCCTGGTGGTGCTGCTGTTGCCGATCGTGGCCGCGCTATTGAAGGTGTCGCTGGTCCAAGCTTTCGGCCTCGAGATCGGCCTGCTGGCGTTCTTCCTGGTCTACACGTTCGTGTTCGCGTGGCTGTTCGACGCGGTGTGGCCGCCGATCTCCGGCGTGAGCTAGTCCAGCCGCTCGCTGACCTCGTCGACGCAGTTGGAGGCGCCCATCGCCGCCACCCAGCCGGTGATCTGGCGGGCCACATCCTGTGCGGTCAGGCCGACCCCGGCCAGCAGCTCACCGCGCGAGGCGTGATCGTAGAAACGCTGCGGCAGACCGACGTCGCGGCAGGGCAGATCGATCTCGGCATGCCGCAGCGCCGCCGACACCGCCGAGCCGATACCGCCGGCCACGCCGTTGTCCTCGCAGGTGACCACCAGCTTGTGCGCGCCGGCCATCTCGACCAGCACCGCCGGCACCGGAAGCACCCAACGCGGGTCGATCACCGTCACCCCGATGCCCTGGTTGTGCAGCCGGTCGGCCACCGCCAACGCCATGGGCGCGAACGCGCCGACCGCGACCAGCAGCACGTCCTGCGGCAACCCGTCGGCCGGGACTGCCAGCACGTCCACCCCTGAGCGCCGCTCGATTGCCGGAATGTCTTCGCCCACATCGCCCTTCGGGAATCGCAAGGCAGTGGGCCCGTCACTGACCTCAAGCGCTTCGCCGAGTTCTTCGCGCAGCCGGACGCCGTCGCGAGGTGCGGCCACTCGGATTCCGGGCACGATTCCCAGTATCGACAGATCCCACATGCCGTTGTGACTGGCACCGTCGGGTCCGGTGATTCCGGACCGGTCCAATACCAGCGTGACCGGCAGCTTGTGCAGTGCGACGTCCATGACCAGCTGGTCGAAGGCGCGGTTGAGGAAGGTCGAATACACCGCCACCACCGGGTGCAGGCCGCCCATCGCCAGCCCGGCTGCCGACGTCAGTGCATGTTGCTCGGCGATCCCGACGTCGAACATGCGATCCGGAAAGCGCTGCCCGAACGGCGCAAGCCCGGTGGGGCCGGGCATGGCGGCAGTGATGGCGACGACGTCACGACGCTTGGTGCCGTACTCGATGAGCGCGTCGGAGAACACCGCCGTCCAGCCGCGCCCGGCGGTTTCGGTGGCATAGCCGGTCAGCGGATCGATCACCCCGCAGGCGTGCATCTGCTCGGCCTCGTCGTTCTCGGCCGGGCCGTAGCCCTTGCCTTTTTGGGTGACCACGTGCACGATCACCGGCCCGCCGAAGCCCCGTGCGCGGCGCAGCGCGGACTCCACCGCGGCCTCGTCATGACCGTCGATCGGACCCAGGTATTTCAGGCCGAGGTCGGTGAAGAGCGCCTGCGGCGCCAGTGCATCTTTGAGGCCCGCTTTGAAACTGTGGATCACCTGGTAGCCGAGTTCCCCGACGACCGGCATCCCGCGGATCGCGCTGCGGCCCCGCTCGAGCAGGCGCTCGTAGGCGGGTTGCAGTCGCAGTGCGGCCAGGTGGTCGGCGAAGCCACCGATGGTGGGCGCGTAGCTGCGGCCGTTGTCGTTGACCACGACCACCACCGGGCGGTTGCCTGCGGCGATGTTGTTCAACGCCTCCCAGCACATCCCGCCGGTCAGGGCGCCGTCACCGACGACGGCCACCACATGCCGGTTGCGGTGCCCGGTCAGCTCGAAGGCTTTGGCCAGGCCGTCGGCGTAGGACAGCGACGAGCTGGCGTGGCTGGACTCCACCCAGTCGTGCTCACTCTCGGCGCGCGACGGGTAACCCGACAGCCCGCCCTTCTTGCGCAGGCTGTCGAAGTCGCGGCTACGCCCGGTCAGCATCTTGTGCACGTAGGCCTGATGCCCGGTGTCGAAGATGATCGGGTCGTGTGGCGAGTCGAACACCCGGTGCAGCGCCAAGGTCAGCTCCACCACACCGAGGTTGGGGCCCAGATGCCCGCCGGTCGCGGCGACCTTGTGGATCAGGAACTCACGGATTTCCGCCGCCAGATCGGTGAGCTGAACCTGCGAAAGGTGCTGCAGATCGGCGGGGCCGCGGATCCCTTCAAGCATCCGGCCAGTCTACGCATGGCCCCGGGCACCCACCGTATCGTCGTCGTATGCATGCCGCGGATATCGCCGAGGAGTTCCCGGTGGTCGCCATTGACTCCCCCGCTCTGGATGCGGCCAAGTTGTTGGCCGAGCATCGACTGCCTGGTCTCGTGGTCACCGACCCAGCAGGCAAGCCATACGCCGTGCTGCCCGCCTCCCAGGTGGTGCGCTTCATCGTGCCCGGCTACGTGCAGGACGATCCCTCGCTGGCGGGTGTGCTCAGTGAGGACATGGCCGACCGTGCCGGCGACAAATTGCGAGGCAAGACGGTGCGCGACGTACTGCCCGAACACCTGCAAGATGTACCGGCGGCCGACGCGGCCGACACCGTGATCGAAGTTGCGGCGATGATGGCCCGGTTCCGCAGCCCACTGATCGCCGTGGTCAAAGACGGTGAGCTGTACGGGGTCATCACCGCGTCACGGTTGCTCGCCGCGGCGCTGACGGCCTGATCCCGCCGATGACCCTAATTGCGGTCGCGGTGTTCTTGATCGCCTACGCGTTCATCGCTGCCGACCGGGTCAACAAGACCCTTGTGGCGTTGACGGGTGCAGCGGCCGTCGTCATCTTGCCGGTCATCTCATCGGACGACATCTTCTACTCCCGTGAAACCGGAATCGACTGGGACGTCATCTTCCTGCTGTTGGGCATGATGATCATCGTCAGCGTGCTGCGCCAGACCGGCGTGTTCGAATACATCGCGATCTGGGCTGCCAAGCGTGCCAAGGGGTCCCCGCTGCGGATCATGATTCTGCTGGTGCTGGTGACCGCGGTGGCGTCAGCGCTGTTGGACAACGTCACCACTGTGCTGTTGATAGCCCCGGTCACTCTGCTGGTCTGCGACCGCCTTGACATCAACGCGGCGCCGTTTCTGATGGCTGAGGTATTCGCCTCCAACATCGGCGGCGCTGCCACGTTGGTCGGCGACCCGCCCAACATCATCATCGCCAGCCGAGGGGGCTTGTCGTTCAACGCCTTTCTGCTGCACCTGGCGCCGATCGTGGTCATCGTCATGGCCGCGTTCATCGCCATGTTGCCCCGGCTGTTTCCCGGATCGTTCGCCGTGGAAGCCGAGCGAGTCGCCGACGTGATGGCGCTGGACGAGGGTGAAGCCATCCGTGACCACGGCCTGCTGATCAAGTGCGGCCTGGTGCTTGCCGCGGTGTTCGCCGCATTCATCGGGCATTCGGCGCCGCATCTGGAGCCGTCGGTCGTGGCACTGTTGGGCGCTGGGGCGCTGGTCGTGATCTCGGGTTTGGAGCGGTCGGATTACTTGTCCGGCGTCGAGTGGGAGACGCTATTGTTCTTCGCCGGCCTGTTCGTGATGGTCGGCGCCCTGGTGGATACCGGTGCGATCGCCGCGTTGGCAAAGGCTGCCACCGACGTCACCGGCGGTAACGCGCTGTTGACCACGATGGGAATCCTTGGTGTGTCCGCGCCGGTGTCCGGAATCATCGACAACATCCCCTACGTCGCGACCATGACGCCGATCGTTGCCGAGCTGAGCAGCACCTTGCCCACCAATTCGCACGCCGACGCGCTGTGGTGGGCGTTGGGACTGGGTGCCGACTTCGGCGGCAACCTGACCGCTGTCGGCGCCAGCGCCAATGTGGTGATGCTCGGAATCGCCCGCCGGGCAGGCAATCCCATCTCATTCTGGGAGTTCACCCGCAAAGGCATCGTGGTCACCATCGTGTCGGTGACATTGTCGGCGGTGTATCTGTGGCTGCGATACTTCGTCTTCGGCTGATCCGGCCCCGGCGCACCCGGATCACTTCGGTGCTGTCGCCGTCGGGCTGGCGGAGCGGGTTCCGGTACCGGCCAGCCGCCGCGAGCACTACCGGCTGCGCGACGACGCATGGGCGGTGCTGTTCACCAACCAGAACGTGACGATCTCAGCGATGCAGGACGCCGCGGCAGCCGGGATCGCGGCCATCGGCCCCGACCACCCGGCCCACCATCGACTCACCCAGATGCGGGACTTCTACACGTTTCTGCTCGCCGAGCTACCTGCGCTGCTGCAGCGCTGGCGCCACGAGTCAGCGGATTAACAGCGCCACGCACTCCACGTGATGGGTCAACGGGAACGCGTCGAACACCCGGATTTGCTCGACGGTGTACCCGTGCCCGCGGTAGAGGCCGATGTCGCGGGCGAAGGCTGCCGCCTCGCAACCGATGTGCACCAGGCGCGGCACACCCGCGGCCGCCAACAGATCGATCACCTCGCGGCCGGCACCGGCACGGGGGGGGTCCAGCCCCGCGCCCCCGGCTGCGGCGCGCTCGGTGCCGAGCACGCGGCGCACCGAGTCGGTGCGCACCGATACCTGCGGCAGATCGGCGAGCGCCGCCCGTGCGGCGCCCGTCGCGGCCCGCGAGGTGTCGACGCTGATCACCCGGCCAGACTCCCCCACCGGCTCGGCTAGCGCTGCGGCGAAGATCCCGGCCCCGCCGTAGAGATCCCAAGCGGTGCTTCCGGATTCGGGCTGCGCCCATTCCGCGATCAGCGCACTGTAGAGCGCCGCCGCGCGGCGGTGTGCCTGCCAGAACGCGGTCACCGGGATCTGCCAGCGGCGCCGGCCCACCCACTGAGTGGCGTGGTAGTCGCCCTCGACGACTACCGGGCGATGGTCGCGGCCGGTGCTCACCACATGCCGGACGCCGTCGTCGTCGGCCACCACGTGCACGTGATCACCGGGCCGCCAGCTCTGCTCGGCCAGCCCCTTGATCATTCCCGTCGGCAGCTGACCACATCGCAGGTCGGTCACCAGCTCATCGCTGTGATAGCGGTGAAATCCGGCCCGCCCGTCGACGCCCGCCTCCAGGCGAACCCGACTGCGCCAGCCCGTCGCACCGTCATCGCCGAGCGGTTCGGCTTCGCCCTGCCACTCGTGGCCGCCGAGCCGGGCCAGCTGGTTGGCCACCACCTCACCCTTGAGGGCACGCGCCGCGGCCGGATCGGCGAACGCCAGATCGCAGCAGCCGGCACCGTCCACGCCCGCGAGCGGGCACAGCGAGTCGATCCGGCCGGCCGCTGGTTCGAGCACCTCGACACATTCACCGTGCCAATACGATCCCCGCTCGGCGGTGATCCGGACCCGCACCTGCTCACCGGGCAGCGCGTAGCGCACGAAAACGACGCGGCCCTCGTGATGGGCCACACAACTGCCGCCGTTCGCCGGTGCCCCGGTCGTCAAGACCAATTCCTGGTCGATCACTCTAAGAAACCTCTCCGGGTGTCGCCGGGCGCGTGGTGCGGCTCCAAGACTTTGCGCCGCTCCGAGGAGTTCAGCTGCCAGGGCACCGAGGTGACCATGACCTGCGGCATGAACAACAGCCGGGTCTTGAGCCGCAGCGCGCTCTGGTTGTGGAGCAACTGCTCCCACCAGTGACCCACCACGTATTCGGGGATGTAGACGGTCACCACGGTGCGCGGCGACTCCTTGCTGATGCGTTTGACGTAGTCGAGCACCGGCCGGGTGACCTCACGGTACGGCGATGCAATCACCTTGAGGGGGACGGTGATCTCGCTATCCTCCCATTCGCGCACCAGGGCACGGGTTTCGGTGTCGTCGACGTTGACCGTGATCGCCTCCAGCGCGTCAGGGCGCGTCGCCCGCGCGTAGGCCAGCGCGCGGCGGGTCGGCAGATGCAGCTTGGACACCAGGACCAGGGCGTGGTTGCGGCTGGGCAGCACCGCTTGGTCTTCCAGCGCGGCCGACTGCTCGGCCAATTCCTCACTGACGGTGTCGTAGTGCCGGCGGATCATTTTCATCACGCCGAACAGCACCGACATCGCGACGATCGCAATCCACGCGCCGGCTACGAACTTGGTGGCGATCACCACGATCAACACCACTCCGGTAGCGACGAATCCGATGGTGTTGACCACCCGCGAACGCATCATGTTGACCCGCGCCGCACGATCGGTTTCGTTGCGCAGCAACCGGTTCCAATGCCGCACCATGCCGATCTGACTCAACGTGAAGGAGACGAACACCCCGACGATGTAGAGCTGGATCAGCGCGGTCACCTCCGCCCCGAACGCCACGATGAAAGCGATGGCCACCACCGCGAGGAACACGATGCCGTTGGAGAACGCCAGCCGGTCGCCGCGGGTGTGGAGCTGGCGCGGGAGGTAGCTGTCCTGCGCCAAGATCGAACCCAGCACCGGGAAACCGTTGAACGCGGTGTTGGCGGCCAACGCCAGAATCAGCGCCGTGACTCCGGCGATGATCCACAAACCGGGCGGAAAACCGCGGAACACCGTCTCGGCCAGCTGAGCCAACAGGGTCTTCTGCTCGTAGTCCACCGGCGCCCCGATCAGCTGTTCGTGCGGGCGCGCGGCGATCTTCACCCCGGTCTCGCGGGCCAACACGATGATGCCCATCATCAGTGTCACCGCGATCACACCCAGCATCAGTAGCGTGGTGGCCGCGTTGCGCGACTTCGGTTTGCGGAAGGCCGGCACGCCGTTGCTGATCGCCTCCACCCCGGTGAGTGCGGCACATCCGGACGAGAACGATTTCGCCACCAGGAACACCAGGGCCACCCCGACCATCTCGCCCTGGGTGGAGTGGATCTTGAACTCCGCCGAATCGGCCTGCAACGGGTTGCCCAGCACGAAGATCTGGAACAGCCCCCACCCCAGCATGGCGAAGACCCCGATCATGAACGCATACGTCGGGATGGCGAACGCGGTGCCCGATTCTCGGATGCCCCGCAGATTGGCCGCCGCCACCACGATCACGGTCCCGACCGCGAACGCGACCTTGTGCTCGGCGATGAACGGAATCGCCGAGCCGATGTTGGCGATTCCCGATGAGATCGAGACCGCAACCGTCAGAACGTAATCCACCATCAACGCGCTGGCCACGGTCAGGCCCGCGGTGGCACCCAGGTTGGTGGTGACCACCTCGTAGTCACCGCCGCCGGAGGGGTAGGCGTGCACATTCTGGCGGTAGGAGGCCACCACGGTGATGAACACGAAGGCGACAGCCAGGCCTACCCACAGCGTCATCCGATAAGCGGCCAGACCCGCCACCGACAACACCAGAAAGATTTCTTCGGGTCCGTAGGCCACCGAGGACAGCGCGTCGGACGCGAATACGGGCAGGGCGATGCGCTTGGGCAGCAGCGTGTGGCTTAGCCGATCGCTGCGAAAGGGCTGACCCAGAACCAGGCGCCGCGCAGCGGTGGAAATCTTCGACACGAGAGCCAAGGGTAAGCCAGGCGGGCACTGGCGGTAGCGTTCACCGAATACGAGCACTATTGCAGTCGATAACCAGCCGAAAGTCGGCCCAGAGGACCTGAAAGGACACAGCACGTGCGGGTAGTTGTGATGGGTTGCGGCCGGGTGGGAGCCTCGCTCGCCGACGGGCTGTCCCGGATCGGCCACGAGGTCGCCATCATCGACCGAGACAGCACCGCGTTCAACCGGCTCAGCCCGGAGTTCAACGGCGAGCGAGTGCTCGGCATGGGCTTCGACCGCGATGTACTGCTGCGAGCGGGCATTGAGGAAGCCGCTGCGTTCGCCGCGGTGTCCTCGGGTGACAACTCCAACATCATCGCGGCGCGGCTGGCCCGGGAAACGTTCGGCGTTTCGCGGGTGGTCGCCCGTATCTACGACGCCAAGCGGGCCGCGGTCTACGAACGCCTGGGCATCCCCACCATCGCCACCGTGCCGTGGACCACCGATCGGCTGCTCGACGCGCTCACCCGAGAAAGCGAGACCACCAAGTGGCGTGACCCCACCGGCACCGTCGCGGTCGCCGAGGTCGTCCTGCACGAGGACTGGATCGGTCGCCCCGTCACCGACCTGGAGGCCGCCACCAACGCCCGGGTGGCGTTCTTGATCCGATTCGGGACCGGCATCCTGCCCGAGGCCAAGACGGTGATTCAGGCCAGCGACCAGGTGTACATCGTGGCGGTGTCCGGCCGGGTCGCCGAAGCGATCGCCATCGCCGCCCTGCCGCCCAGCGAAGACCTGGACAAATGAAAGTAGTGATAGCCGGCGCCGGCGCGGTCGGACGGTCGATTGCGCGCGAGCTGCTCGACAGCGATCACCAGGTGACGTTGATCGAGCGCAACCCCGAGCATGTCGACACCGAGGACATCGCCGACGCGCAGTGGCATCTGGGGGACGCCTGCGAGCTGAGCCTGTTGGAGGCGGTGCACCTGGAGTCCTTCGACGTGGTGATCGCCGCGACCGGCGACGACAAGGCCAACGTGGTGCTGTCCTTGCTCGCCAAGACCGAATTCGCGGTACCGCGGGTGGTAGCCCGGGTCAACGATCCTCGCAACGAATGGCTGTTCACCGACGCCTGGGGCGTGGACGTCGCGGTGTCCACACCACGCATGCTGGCCTCGCTGGTCGAGGAGGCCGTCGCGGTCGGAGACCTGGTGCGGCTCATGGAGTTCCGCAAGGGCAAGGCCAACCTGTTGGAGATCACGCTGCCCGACGACACCCCGTGGGGCGGCAGGCCGGTGCGCAAGCTGGCACTACCGCGCGACGCCGCGCTGGTGACGATCTTGCGCGGGACCCGGGTGATCGTGCCGCAGGACGACGAGCCGCTTGAGGGCGGCGACGAGCTGTTGTTCGTCGCATCCAGCGGCGTCGAGACCGAACTGCGCGCGCTGCTGCTACCGGCCCACTGACCGCGGTTCGCGCTCGGCCTCGCCCGCGGCAGGCCGCTCGTCCAATGCGCGCTGCACGTGTTTGACCGCCACGTAGGTGACCACCGCGGCCACCGCGGTCAGCGGCCAGCCCATCGCGATGCGTGCCACGCCCAGCCAGCCGGTCTGATCGGCGTTGTACAGCAGTCGCTGGACCACGAAGCGGGACCCGAATACCAGCACCCAGGTCAGCGTCGCGAGATCGTAGGCGTAGATGGCCGACCGCAGCTCACGCCAGGTCTGGGGCTGGCCGCTGGCCCATGACCAGATGTAGCCGACCACCGGACGGCGGATCACCATCGATGCGGCGAACACGACTGCCCACACCAGCGACGTCCAGATTCCGAGCAGGAAGTAGCCCTTGGAGTCACCCATCAGATAGGCGATGAGGGCGCAGACAGCGACCCCGAAGAAGCCGGAGATGGCCGGTTGACTGGATTGCTTGCGGATCAGGCGCCACACGAGCACCGCCGCGGCCACGCCCAACGCCGAGAGGACGGCGACACGCAATCCGAAGAGATTGGAGGCCGGCACGAACACCACGATCGGTAACGAGGAGTAGACCACTCCGGCTACCCCGCCGATCTGCTCCAGGAGGCGCTGCGGCCCTTGGGCGCCCTCGGCGCTGTATTCCTCGCTCATCGCTGCACCGGCCCGAAGGGAGGCGCGATCACTGCTGGATTTCGTAGTGGGGGTTGTAGATGGCCTTGCAGCCGCTTTCGAGTTTGCCGAGCCGGCCGTGCACCCGCAGGGTGCGACCGGAGTCGATTCCGGGGATGCGTCGCTGCCCCAGCCATACCAGCGTCACCGTGTCGGTGCCGTCGAACAACTCGGCGCGGACGCCGCCCACGCAGCCCTTGGCGTTGGCTTCGACGCTGCGCAGTACCCCGACCATGGTGACCTCTTGGCCGCGTTGGCAGTCGATCGCGCGCTGCGCGCCGGTATTGAGCGCCTCATCGGACAACTCTTCGACGTCACGCAGCTCGGGGTCTTCCGTCAATCGCCGAGTCAGCCGGCGCAGGTACCCTTCCGGAGCAGCCATTGCCCTCTCCCTCAATCGTATGCGCACGCTACGGTAGACCTGTTGAATACCTAATGCCACATGACCTGCCTACGGGGTGGCTGACAACACCCAACACGATCAAGAGGTGGCATGGTTCTGCGCGGCGTGACGGCCGTCCTGCTGCCGGGGACCGGATCCGACGACGACTACATCCGCCGGGCGTTCTTCCGCCCGCTGCAGCAGGTGGGTGCCGAATTGGTCACTCATCGCCCGCAGCCCGGGCGCCTCATCGAGGGCTATCTGGAGGCGCTGGATTCAGCGGCCACCCGGTCCGGCCCGATCCTCACAGGTGGGGTGTCGATCGGCGCGGCGGTGGCCACCGCCTGGGCACTGCGCCATCCCGAGCGAGTGGTCGGGGTGCTGGCTGCGCTGCCCGCATGGACCGGCTCCCCCGAGGACGCCCCGGCAGCCCATGCCGCGCGCTACAGCGCCGGGCAGTTGCGCAACGACGGCCTGGCGGCGGTGGTGGCCCAAATGCGGGCATCGAGCCCCACGTGGCTCGGCGACGAGTTGACTCGCTCGTGGACCGCGCAGTGGCCACAGCTGCCCGACGCACTGGAGGAGGCCGCGGCCTTTGTCGCGCCAACACATGCCGAGCTGGCGGCGCTGACCGTGCCGATGGGCGTGACCGCGGCGGTCGACGACGCGGTTCATCCGTTGCAGATAGCCTCCGAATGGGCCGCCACCGTCCCGCGGGCAGCATTGTGCACCGTCACCCTGGATCAGATCGGCGCCGATCCGACCGCGTTGGGCACCGCCTGTGTGGAAGCGCTGACGATCGCGGCCGTCGAGCCTAACCGCCGGTGATAGTGCGCAGCTGCTGCATCGCGGATCCCTCCACGCTACGGCGTGCGGCCGGCGCCGGGGGTATGTCACCGCCACCACCGAACATGGCGGCCTCTTGCAGCGCGACCGCCTGCTGGGCTGCGGCCTGCTCGGCCGCCGCCTGCTGCGCCGCGGCCTGCTGAGCCGCGGCAGCCCGCAACTGCTCGGCCATCGGCTCGGGCAGTCGCACCGGTAACGGGGTGCGCACCGGCAGCGGAGTGTCGCCGCGCCGGACCACCGTGTCCGCCAGCGCCTCTCGCGCCTGCTGGGCGAGCACGTCGATGGTCTCGGGCCGACCGTTGATCACGCAGCGCACCATCCAGCGGTAGCCGTCGACACCGATGAACCGGACTGCGCCGGTCGCCGAACCGAGCACCTCGCGGCCCCACGGACCGTCGACGATGCTGACCATCGCGTTGTCCCTGCGCAACGCCTCGGCCAGCTCACCGGCCACCTCACGCCACAGACCCGCCGACTTGGGCGCCGCGTAGGCGGCGATGTTGAACCGGCCGTTGGGTGTCACCAGCCACACCGCACTGGGAACACCCGCCTCGCTCAGTTCGACCTGGACCTGAGCGCCCGCCGGCATCGGCACCAGCACCGAACCCAGGTCGAGTCGGGCCGTCGTCGCCGCCGCGGGGTCGTCGAAATCTTCGATGTCGAAGGGGCCGTCCAGCTCCTCCGAATCGGATGCGAACTCGTCCGCTTCCCCGGGGGCTTCCGGCCCGGCGCTCGCCGGCTCGTCGGCCTCGCCTTTGCCTTTACCCCTACCGAATGCCATCACAGCCGCCCATCTTCATCACTTCGTGGTCTCGCACTTCGTGGTCTCGAGCCATCACAAGCTCGCGTGCCCACCCGAGGACCCGTGTCCACCGGAACCACGGGTCGTTGGTTCCAGCCCGGCCTCGTCGAACGAGGCCACCTCGACCAGTTCCGGAAGCTCGACCCGCTGCACCAGCAACTGGGCGATCCGGTCGCCGCGGTGGATCTCGATCGGCGTCGCCGGGTCCAGGTTGATCAACGAGACCTTTATCTCACCACGATAGCCCGCGTCGACTGTTCCGGGACTATTGACAATCGAAAGACCCACCCGCGCAGCCAAACCCGACCGGGGGTGGATAAGGCCGACCATGCCGAAGGGAATTGCCACCGCGATCCCGGTGGGTACCAGTGCACGCTGACCTGGACCCAATTCGACGTCGATCGCGCTGTAGAGGTCGACGCCGGCGTCGCCGGCGTGCGCACGGCTCGGCAGTGGAAGATCCGGATCCAGGCGAACAACCGCAAGACTGGGTGACACGAGGCGCAAGACTACTCTTAGCCGGATGTCGGGATCGCGCCTGAACCATCGGGCATCGCAAACAGTGCGCTACAGCGAACAGCTGTGGTTGCCGTGGTGGTGGTGGCCACTGGGCTTCTTGGGTAACGGACTCATGGCCTACGAAGTCCGCTTGGGCCTGCGCACTCTGCCCGGCTGGCTGCCGTTCGCGGTGTTCTTCGCCATCACCGTCGGCGCCCTGCTGTGGCTGGGACGCATCAAGGTGCGAGTCATCGACAACGGCGGGGAAACACAGCTGTGGGCCGGCGACGCACACCTGCCCGCAACGGCTATCGCACGCTGCGCCGAGGTCCCGCGCTCGGCCAAGTCCGCAGCGCTGGGCCGCCAGCTCGATCCGGCGGCATATGTCGTCCATCGCGGCTGGGTGGGGCCCATGATCTTGGTCGTCCTGGATGATCCCGACGACCCGACGCCGTACTGGCTGGTCAGCTGCCGCAATCCGCAGCGGGTGCTGGCGGCCCTGAAGGACTAAGCAGGATTGCGCGGGCCGGGCCCGGTCAGGCCGCGCAGTCGGTGCAGATCATCACACCGTTCTTCTCACTGGCCAGACGGCTGCGGTGCTGCACCAGGAAACAGCTCGAGCAGGTGAACTCGTCGGCCTGCTTCGGGACGACACGCACCGACAGCTCTTCACCGGACAGGTCGGCGCCGGGCAGCTCAAACGACTCGGCCGATTCGGACTCATCGACGTCGACCACAGCGGACTGCGCCTCGTTACGCCGCGCCTTGAGTTCCTCCAACGAATCCTCGGAAACGTCGTCGGTCTCGGTGCGCCGCGGGGCGTCGTAATCGGTAGCCATGGTCTTCATCCCCTCAAGTCCCCTCGAAACCCTGCGCGAGCTTTGTACCAGCGTCGAACGCATCCACCAAATGATTCGTGCCCGGATCGCGGTCAGATCAAGTGTGATTTACGTCACATTATGTTCCTGACCACGGTGATCGTTCCGGCGAGCGCCCTCTAGAGTGCGTACGTGGTCGCGCAAATCACTACCGGTACCGAGTTCGACAAGCACGGTCGGCCGTTCCGGCGACGCAACAACCGACCGGCCGCGTACGCCTTGGCCGCTCTGGCATTGCTGACCGCCGTGACCTGGACGGTGGCGCTCACCCGGCCGGCCGACGTCCATGAAGGCGTGGCGTGCAATGGCCCGCCGGCACCGAGCGAGCCGGGCCAGCCACGGCTGGGCACCCAGGTGCCGCGCGCCGCCATGATCAGCACGATTCCGGCCAAGCTGGCCGACATCAAAGCCCGCGTCCTCAATGCCAGCGGCCGAGCCGGACAGGCCGCCGACGTCGCCGACGCGCTGCGCGACGACGGCTTCGCTCAGCCGACCGCCGCCAACGATCCCATCTACACCGACGACCGACTGGACTGCCAGGGCCAGATCCGCTTCGGCCCGGCGGGCCAAGCCGCCGCGGCAGCACTGTGGTTGGTGACGCCATGCACGGAACTGTTCCGCGACGACCGCGCCGACGATTCGGTGGATCTGGCGATCGGCAGCGACTTCGTCAGCCTGTCCCACAGCGATGACATCGAGGCCGCGCTGGCCGGTCTGCGTCCGGACGCCACCGGCTTGCCCGACCCTGCACTGCTGACCAAGATTCATTCCGGCACCTGCTGACGACCGATCGCCGACGAGGAGATCCGATGACCGGCACCGACCCCGTTCCCTGCCCGACCGAGGACCGCCCGATCGCCAGCGCACGACGGCAACGACGGGGCTTCGGCGTCGACGTGGGCGGTAGCGGCATCAAGGGTGGCGTGGTCGATCTGGACACCGGCGCGCTGATCGGCGAGCGATTCAAGCTACCCACGCCGAGCCCCGCCACACCGGTGTTGGTCGCCCAGACCGTCGCCGCGGTGGTGCGAGACTTCGGTTGGACCGGCCCCCTGGGCGTCACCTATCCGGGCGTGGTGGTCAACGGCGTCGTGCAGACCGCCGCCAACGTGGACAAATCCTGGATCGGATTGAACGCACAGGAGACGATCGCCGCCCAACTCGACGGCCAGCAGATCGTCAGCCTCAACGACGCCGACGCCGCCGGGCTCGCCGAGGAGCGCTTCGGGGCAGGCAAAAACAACAGCGGCGTGGTCGTGTTGCTCACCTTCGGGACCGGGATCGGCTCGGCGGTGATCCACAACGGAAAGCTGCTGCCCAACACCGAACTCGGGCATATCGAAGTGGGCGGCAAAGAGGCCGAGCACCGGGCCGCCGCGTCGGTCAAGGAGCGCAAGAACTGGTCCATGGAGAAATGGGCCAAGCAGGTGACCATGGTGCTGATGGCGGTCGAGGACGCGCTCTGCCCGGACCTGATCATCGTCGGGGGCGGTATCAGCCGTAAGGCCGATCGGTGGGTGCCGCTGCTGGGCAACCGGACCCCGGTGGTCGCCGCGACTCTGCAGAACACCGCGGGGATTGTTGGGGCCGCCATGGCGTCGGCGGCGGACGTGACCCGCTGAATTACGCCCGCTCGGCGATTACTGCCTCACCCTGTCGTTACAATGGTCGACGGCGGCCGCCTTACCCATAGCGGCGACTATCCCAGTTGATCACCAACTGAAATAGAGGCGACATTCGACATACCCGACACTTTCGGTTGCGCACGACGCCGCAACCCGAAAGTCAGTCCGACCGAAGGGGTGGACGTGGCAGCGAGCAAGGCACAGCCGGCGACTGAGGAGCCCAAGAAGGGCAGTGCCACCAAGGCACCCGCCAAAGCCGCCGTGAAGTCGCCTGCCAAGGCTCCCGCCAAGGCCGCCGCTGCAGCGCCTGCCAAGCGGACCGCGGCCAAGGCCACCAAGGCAGCGGCACCCGCCAAGAAGGCGACCAAGTCGAAGGCGCCCGGCGCCGCCGCTGGAGGCGCAGCCAAGCCCGCGACCCGGTCGACCCGGGGCCCGGCGAAGAAGGCCGCCACAGCCACCAAGGCCAGCGCGAAGAACACCGACGGTGACTTGGCGCCCGAGGACCTCGACACCGATGTCGAGCTGGACGGTGAGCCCGGTGTGGACGACATCGACGAGGCCGACCTGAGCCTGGACGAACTCGAAGATGGCGACGCCGATGAGGCCGCGCCGGGCCCGGCCGCCGTCGCCGCCGGTAGTGC
>CAXYUC010000043.1:0-27347 GCA_964292075.1 uncultured Mycolicibacter sp. | reverse complement strand
CTACAAGAAATCTGAGGCCATGTCACGAGCCATGATCGCGCCGCCGATCCTGTCGGCCGATTTCGCCCGCCTCGCCGATGAGGTCGCCGCCGTGAAGGGTGCGGACTGGCTGCACGTCGATGTGATGGACGCCCATTTCGTTCCGAATCTGACCCTGGGTCTGCCGGTGGTGCAGAGTCTGTTGGCGGCCACCGAGATTCCGATGGACTGCCATCTGATGATCGAGGACCCGGGTCGCTGGGCGCCGCCCTATGCGGAGGCGGGTGCCTACAACGTCACGTTCCACGCCGAGGCCACCGACAATCCGATCGCCGTGGCCCGCGACATCCGCGCGGCGGGCGCCAAAGCCGGACTCAGCATCAAGCCCGGCACGCCGCTGGAGCCCTACCTGGAGATCCTGCGGGACTTCGACACCCTGCTGGTGATGTCGGTGGAGCCGGGATTTGGCGGGCAGTCCTTTATCCCCGAGGTGTTGAGCAAGGTACGGACCGTGCGCAAGCTGGTCGATGCCGGTGAGCTCAGCATCCTGGTGGAGATCGACGGGGGCATCAACGCCGACACCGTCGAACAGGCCGCCGCCGCCGGTGTCGACTGTTTCGTCGCCGGCTCGGCCGTCTACAGCGCCGCGGATCCGGGCGCCGCCGTTGAATCACTGCGCCGTCAGGCTTTGGCGGCGTCACCGCACCTGCGCGCATGAGTACCAAGTCGGCCGCCGAGCATGCCGTCGATCATGACGCCGCGATGCTGCTGGCGATCGAACAGGCGCAGCGGGTCAAGGGCAACACCTACCCCAATCCGCCGGTGGGCGCGGTCATTCTGGATCGCGACGGCCGGGTGGTCGGGGTCGGTGGGACCCGTCCGGCCGGCGAGGCGCACGCCGAAGTGGTGGCCTTGCGCCGGGCCGGTGAGTTGAGCGCCGGCGGTACGGCGGTCGTCACGCTCGAGCCGTGCAATCACCACGGCAGAACCCCGCCGTGCGTGGATGCGCTGCTGGCCGCCGGGGTGGCGCAGGTGGTCTACGCCGTCGACGACCCCCACCCGGACGCGGGGGGCGGCGCGGCGAGACTGGCCGATGCCGGCGTTCAGGTGATCTCCGGTGTGCAGGCCACGGCCGTGAGCACCGGGCCGCTGCGGGAGTGGCTGCACAAGCAGCGCACCGGCCGGCCACACGTCACGTGGAAATATGCCACCAGCATCGACGGTCGCAGCGCGGCCGCCGACGGTTCCAGCCAGTGGATCACCAGCGAGGCAGCCCGAGCCGACCTGCACCGCCGTCGGGCAGCAGCCGACGCCATCGTGGTCGGCACCGGCACGGTGCTCGTCGACGACCCCACCCTGACCGCCCGGCTGCCCGACGGCACCCTGGCCGACCGACAGCCACTGCGGGTGGTGGTGGGCCAGCGTGAGATCTCCGCGGACGCGCACGTGCTCAACGACGACTCGCGCACCATGGTGATCCGCACCCATGATCCGGCCGAGGTACTGCGAGCGCTCGCCGACCGCACCGACGTGCTGCTCGAGGGCGGCCCCACGTTGGCCGGGGCATTCCTGCGAGCCGGCGCGATCGACCGCATCCTGGCCTACGTGGCGCCGATCCTGCTGGGCGGACCGGTCACCGCCGTCGACGACGTCGGCGTGCCCAACATCGCCCGGGCATTGCGCTGGCGGTTCGACACCATGGAGCAGATCGGGCCCGATCTGCTGCTGAGCCTGGTGCCGCACTAAAGCGGCCGGCGCCGCTCACCGCGAAATGGCGGGCTCCGGCTCGGACACTTCCGGATCTTCGGCGTGCACGTCGTTGCTGCCGATGAACAATCCGAGCACCGCGCCCACCACACAGATGAGGGCGGTGATCGCGAAGATCTCGCCGTACATCATCGCGAAGGCCAGTTTGGAGTTGGCCGCGGTCGAGGCCATCTTCTCGGCCAGGCTGGCGCCGGGCATCTTCGGCAGGCCGGCCAGGATCTGGTTGAACCGGTACAGGCTCCACGCCGACAGGGCGGCCATGCCGATCAGCATCCCGGTCATCCGGGCCACCACCACACCTGCCGCGGCGATGCCGTGCTCGCGCGGCGGCACCACGCGCATGACCGCCGAGGTCAGTGGGCCGATCACCAGGCCCAAACCGAAACCGGCCAGCATCTGGTCGGTGTGTGCCGCTGAAAGGCTCAGGCCGAGTACCTCGTGGTGGTAGGCCATCAGATCGACCGGCCACTTCGAGATCAGCCAGTAGCCGCCGGCGGCGATGAGCAACCCGACGAACGTCACCAGCCGGTCACCGGCCAGGGTGGCTATCGCGCCGCCCACCACGGCCCCGACGGGCAGAGCGGCCAGGAACCACAGCAGCAGCATCGCCGCCTCATTCTGGGTCTTTCCGAGCACGCCCTGGCCGAACAGTTCGACGTCAACCAGGGTCACCATCAGCGCGGCGCCGGCGCAGAGCGAGGAGCCCAATGCGGCCAGAAACGGGCCAATCCGGGCGCCGGCCGGGTCCAGCAGCTTCGTCGGTGATTTGATCTCCCAGATCACGAACGCCACCAGTGCGATCGCCGCAAACAACAGATACGCCGCACCGTGGTTGGGAAGCGCCTGCTTGGCGCTGGGGTCGGGGTTGTACAGGCCGACCGTCAGCAATCCGAGAATCACCGCCAGCAGCAGCCCGCCGACCACATCGACACGCTCCCGGGGGCCGTCGGTGGACTGCGGCGGGAGACTGAAGTGGATCAACACCATGGCCAGCGCGGTCAGCGGCACGTTGATCCAGAACACGTCTCGCCAGCTGGTCAGCGCCCAGACGATGAAGATGCCGTACAGCGGACCGAGCACACTGCCCAGTTCCTGGGCGCCGGCGATCCAGCCCAACACCGCCGACCGGCGGCGCTGTGCCCACAGGTCAGCACCCAGGGCGAACGTCACCGGTAACAGCGCCCCGGCCGCGACGCCCTGGATGGTGCGGCCGACTACCAGCGTCGACAGGTCGGTCGACATTGCCGTCACCACCGATCCGATGGCGAAGGTGGCCAGGCTGACCTGTAGCAGCAGCTTTCGGCCGAACCGGTCGGACGCTCGGCCCAGCAGCGGCATCGCAGCGATGTAGCCGAGCAGGTAACAGGTGATGATCGGGGTCAGCTGCTGGATCTTGTTGATCGGGATGCCGACACCCGCCGGCTGCGGAGCCATGATGTCGCGCATGATCGTGACCACGACATAGGTGTCGAGGGCGCCGAGCAGGACCGCGAGGCTCCCGGCGCTGATCGCGAGTTTGCGGTTGACCCGCATTATGCTCCCGCCGGCTTCTCAATCGTGACCGGCGCGTTCCAGTTCGACAGGGTCATCTGGATGGCGTTGCCCGCGCTGGGGTTGAGCTGGGCCTGCACCAGCTGGTGGTCACCGTCCTCCTGAATCCAGACCGTGGCCGGCGTCGGAGCGGTCGCCTTCAGCTGCGGCGCTAGGGCGTTCACGGCGTCCGCGGGCGCGTTGCCGGTGACCCGGACGGCCTTCTGGCCGTTGATGGTGTCGCGACCGGCGGCCTTCGCGTCGGTCAGGTTGGACAGCATGTTGGCCAAGCCCTTCTCCGGGCTCAGAATCGCGGCAACGTCGTAGATCTTGTCGGCGGAGCCGTAGTTGTCGTAGTCGTCGCCGGTGATCGCTGCGTAGAGGTCGCCATCGATCACGATGAACTTGGCGTCGACATCCGAGCCCAGCATCATGATGGTCGCGCTGCCCTTGGCCGCGGTGGTCGGCTGGGTGGTCAGGTCACCCTCGAGGGTTTTGACCGGGAGGTTCTTGATCTGGCCGGTCACCGAGAGCGCCAGGTGCGCGCTCTTGAGGTTGGCCGTGGTGGTGGCCGATTCCTTGACCAGCGTCGTCGCGTCCGGCAACGGTCCGCCGGCATCCTTGGAAGAACAGCCGGCGACCAGCGCGGCGGCAGTGGTCGCGGTGGCCAGGGCGATAAGAAGTCTGCGCATGGGGGACATCGTATAGAGGCCGCCGGGCAGCCGCGGTCTAGCCTGGTGCGATGTTCACCGGAATCGTCGAGGAGCTGGGCGAGCTGGTCGGCCGCGAGGACCTGACCGACGCTGCGCGCCTGGTCATCGCGGGCCCCACCGTCACCTCCGACGCCCGCCACGGCGACTCGATCGCCGTCAACGGCGTGTGTCTGACCGTGGTCGACGTGCAGCCTGGCGGCCGCTTCAGCGCCGACGTGATGCGCGAGACGCTGGAGCGCTCCAGCCTGGGATCGCTGCAGGTCGGAAGCCCGGTGAACCTGGAGCGTGCGGCCGCGCTGAACAGCAGGCTGGGCGGCCACATCGTGCAGGGCCACGTCGACGGGACCGGGCAGGTCCTGTCTCGCACGCCCGGGCAGCACTGGGAAGTGGTGCGGATCGGGCTGCCGGCGGCGCTGGCGCGCTACGTGGTGGAGAAGGGCTCGATCACCGTGGACGGCACCTCGCTGACGGTGTCCGGACTGGGTGCTGACCCGGACGACTTTTTTGAAGTCTCGTTGATTCCGACCACGCTGGAGCTGACCACCCTGGGCCGGGCACCGATCGGCGCGGTGGTCAATCTCGAGGTGGACGTGATCGCCAAGTACGTCGAGCGACTGGTGACCAAGCCCACGGAATGAGTCCACGGGGCGAACCGTGGGTCCGGGGTGGTTCATACTGGACGGGCGGGTTGCGCCGACGGGGCGCTTTCCGACGGCGAAACCAAGGTGGCACAGATGACGAAGTTGGACACCGTCGAGGGGGCGGTTGCCGACATCGCGGCGGGCAAGGCCGTCGTCGTCATCGACGACGAGGACCGCGAGAAGGAAGGCGACCTGATCTTCGCCGCCGAGAAGGCCACCCCCGAACTGGTGGCGTTCATGGTCCGCTACACCTCCGGCTATCTCTGTGTGCCGCTGGACGGCGCCATCTGTGACCGGCTGGGCCTGCTGCCGATGTATGCGGTGAACCAGGACAAGCATGGCACCGCCTACACCGTCACCGTCGACGCCAAAAACGATGTCGGAACCGGGATTTCGGCCTCGGACCGGGCCACCACGATGCGTCTGCTGGCCGACCCGACCAGCGCCGCTGACGACTTCACCCGCCCGGGCCACGTGGTGCCGCTGCGCGCCAAGGACGGCGGGGTACTACGCCGGCCGGGCCACACCGAGGCTGCCGTCGACCTGGCCCGGATGGCTGGCTTGCAGCCCGCCGGCGCGATCTGCGAGATCGTCAGCCAAAAGGACGAGGGCGCCATGGCCCAGACCGAAGAGCTGCGCGTCTTCGCCGACGAGCACGGCCTGGCCCTGATCTCCATCGCCGACATGATCGAGTGGCGGCGCAAGCACGAAAAGCACATCGAACGGGTCGCCGAGGCCCGCATCCCGACCCGCCACGGCGAGTTCCGGGCGGTCGGCTACACCAGCATCTACGAGGACGTCGAGCATGTGGCGCTGGTTCGCGGCGAGATCGCCGGGCCGCACAACGACGGCGACGACGTGCTGGTGCGGGTGCACTCGGAGTGCCTGACCGGCGATGTGTTCGGTTCGCGGCGCTGCGACTGTGGCCCGCAGCTGGACGCGGCACTGGCGATGGTCGCCCAAGAGGGCCGCGGGGTGGTGCTCTACATGCGTGGGCACGAGGGGCGCGGCATCGGGCTGTTGCACAAACTGCAGGCCTACCAGCTGCAGGACGCCGGCGACGACACCGTCGACGCCAACCTCAAACTGGGCCTGCCGGCCGATGCGCGCGACTACGGAATCGGGGCGCAGATCCTCTCGGACCTCGGTGTTCGTTCGATGCGGCTGCTCACCAACAACCCGGCCAAGCGCGTCGGGCTGGACGGCTACGGCCTGCACATCATCGAGCGGGTGCCGCTGCCGGTGCGGGCCAACTCCGAGAACATCCGCTACCTGCTGACCAAGCGCGACCGGATGGGCCACGAACTGGCCGGCTTGGAGGACTTCGACGAGTCCTCCCATCTGCCGGACGAATTCGGCGGGGCACTGTAGATGAGTCCAGCCGTAGGAGTGCCGGACATGCCGGCGCTCGACGCCTCTGATCTGCGTCTGGCGATCGTGGCCAGCACCTGGCACACCCGAATCTGTGACGCCCTGCTGACCGGGGCCCGCAAGGTAGCCGCAGACGCCGGCATCACCGAACCGACAGTGGTGCGGGTGCTCGGCGCGATCGAGATCCCGGTGGTGGCACAGGAAGTGGCCCGCAACCATGACGCCGTCGTTGCGCTGGGCGTTGTGATCCGCGGCGCCACACCGCATTTCGACTATGTGTGTGACGCAGTGACCCAAGGCCTGACCCGGGTGTCGCTGGATGCGGCGACCCCGGTGGCCAACGGTGTGCTCACCGTCAACGACGAGGCACAGGCGCTGGACCGCGCCGGATTGCCCGATTCGACCGAGGACAAAGGTGCTCAGGCAGCTGCCGCGGCGCTCAGTACGGCGCTGACGCTGCGCGAGCTTCGCGCCGTACAGTGACGCCCCCGGACCGATCCCCGCGCTGGGATCTTCAGGTGCGTCCGCACATGATGCGCTACGGAGTATGGATCGTCGCAATTCTGATCGTGACCATCCATGTGGTGGTGAGTCTGCTGCTGACAATCCGCGCCAGCGGCGTGATCTTTCGGACCTATGACCGAGTGGCGGTTGTGGTGCTGGGTCTTATCGTGGCCGGCGCGCTGCTGCTGTTGACGCGGGCCCGCGTGCGGGTGGGCGAATCCGGGGTGTCGGTCCGCAATGCGCTCGGCGACCGGCTGATTCCGTGGTCTCAGGTCGTTGGTGTGTCCTTCCCGCCGGGCAAGCGCTGGGCTCGGCTGGAGTTGCCCGACGACGAATACATTCCGCTGGTGGCCATCCAGTCCGCCGACAAAGAGCACGCCGTGCAGGCCATGCGGGAGTTGCGCGCCCTGGTCTCGCGCTACCGGCCGGCACCGCCACCATCCGGTTAGCCTGGTAGCCGTGGCAGACCCCGCGACCTATCGTCCGGCGCCCGGGTCCATTCCGGTCGCGCCCGGCGTCTACCGGTTCGTCGACCCGCACGGCCGGGTCATCTACGTGGGCAAGGCGAAAAGCCTGCGGTCACGATTGACGTCGTACTTCGCCGACATCGCCGGCCTGCACCCGCGGACCCGTCAGATGGTGACCACCGCCGCCAAGGTCGAGTGGACGGTCGTCAACACCGAGGTCGAAGCTCTCCAGCTGGAATACAACTGGATCAAGGAGTTCGACCCGCGGTTCAACGTCCGCTACCGCGACGACAAGAGCTATCCCGTGCTGGCGGTCACCAGAGGCGAGGAGTACCCGCGGCTGATGGTCTACCGCGGACCGCGCCGTAAGGGAGTGCGCTACTTCGGGCCCTACTCACACGCCTGGGCGATTCGCGAGACCTTAGATCTGCTGCTGCGGGTCTTTCCGGCTCGCACCTGCTCGGCGGGTGTGTTCAAGCGTCATCAGCAGATCGGCCGGCCCTGCCTGCTCGGTTACATCGGCAAGTGCTCCGCACCGTGCGTCGGTCGGGTCAGCGCCGAGGAACATCGGCGGATCGTGGACGACTTCTGCGACTTCCTGGCCGGCAAGACCGACCGGCTGGTCCGCAGCCTGGAGCAGCAGATGCTGGCCGCCTCCGATGAGCTCGACTTCGAACGCGCCGCACGGTTGCGCGACGACGTCGCCGCCCTCAAACGCGCCCTGGAGAAGCAGGCCGTGGTGCTCGGCGACGGGACCGACGCCGACGTGGTGGCCTTCGCCGAGGACGAGCTGGAGGCGGCGGTTCAGGTGTTTCACGTGCGTGGCGGACGGGTGCGCGGGCAGCGCGGTTGGATCGTCGAGAAGCCCGGCGATCCCGGCGATGCCGACAGCTCTCTGGAACAGCTGGTGGAGCAGTTCGTCACCCAGTTCTACGGCGACCAGGCCGAATTGGAAGGCGCGGCCGACGAGCCGATCAACCCGGTGCCGCGCGAGGTGCTGGTGCCCTGCCTGCCGGCCAACTCCGACGAGCTGACTAGCTGGCTCTCTGAGCTGCGGGGTTCGCGGGTCTCGCTGCGGGTTCCCCTGCGCGGCGACAAGCGGACGCTGGCCGAGACGGTCGAGCGCAATGCCAAAGATGCACTGCAGCAACACAAGATGAAACGGGCCGGGGATTTCACGGCCAGATCCGCTGCACTGCAGAATATTCAGGAGTCGCTGGGTCTGCCCGATGCTCCACTGCGCATCGAGTGTGTCGACATCAGTCACGTCCAGGGCACCGATGTTGTCGGATCGCTGGTGGTGTTCGAAGATGGCTTGCCCCGCAAATCGGACTACCGCCATTTCGCGATTCGGGAGGCCGCCGGCGAGGGGCGCTCCGACGATGTGGCCTCGATCGCCGAAGTGACGCGTCGCCGGTTCCGCCGACATCTGGACGCCGAAGTTCTTGCCCCTGAAGGAAAATCGCGTAAGTTCGCCTATCCGCCCAACCTCTACGTGGTGGACGGCGGTGCGCCTCAGGTCAATGCCGCGGCCGCGGTGCTGGCCGAGCTGGGGATCACCGACGTCGCGACCATCGGCCTGGCCAAACGACTGGAGGAGGTGTGGGTGCCGTCTGAGCCGGACCCCATCATCCTGCCCCGGCAGAGCGAAGGCCTCTACCTTCTGCAGCGGATTCGGGACGAGGCGCACCGGTTCGCCATCACCTACCACCGAAGTAAACGGTCCAAGCGGATGACGGAGTCGGTACTGGACGCCGTGCCCGGGCTCGGCGAGCATCGACGCAAGGTGCTGATCTCCCATTTCGGTTCGGTGGCGCGACTGAAAGGGGCTACCGTCGAAGAGCTCACCTCGATCCCGGGGATCGGCGCGGCGACCGCCACCGCCGTCCTGGAGGCGCTGGGAGCCGACGGCGCGGCGGGCGCCGCGCAACAGCAACGGATGTCGGGATGACCACGGAATCACCGAAGGGCGTGCGGGAACGCGATGTCGGCGGCCCCGGAGACGGTGCCGGTATCGACGTGGTCCTGGTGACCGGACTGTCCGGCGCGGGGCGCGGCACCGCGGCGAAGGTCCTGGAGGATCTGGGCTGGTACGTCGCCGACAACCTGCCGCCAGATCTGATCACCCGCATGGTGGATCTTGGGCTGGCAGCGGGCTCCCGGATCACCCAGCTGGCGGTCGTGATGGACGTGCGCTCGGCCGGTTTCACCGGCGACCTGGACTCGGTGCGCACCGAACTGGCCACCCGCGGCATCAACCCGCGCGTGCTGTTCATGGAGGCCAGCGACGACGTACTGATCCGGCGCTACGAGCACAACCGCCGCAGCCACCCCCTGCAGGGCCAGCAGACCCTCACCGAGGGCATCGCGGCCGAACGGATCATGCTGGCGCCGGTGCGCGCGGTGGCCGACCTCGTTATCGACACCTCGGTGCTCAGCGTGCGCGAATTGCGGGAGAGCATCGAGGAGATGTTCGGCGGTGACGCCGTCATCGCCCCCACGTCCATCACGGTCGAGTCCTTCGGCTTCAAGTACGGCCTGCCGATGGACGCCGACATGGTGATGGACGTGCGCTTCCTGCCCAATCCGCATTGGGTCGACGAACTACGCCCGCACACCGGGCAGCATCCGGCGGTGCGCGACTACGTGCTGAGCCAACCGGGCGCCGACGAATTCCTGGCCGGCTACCACCGGCTTTTGGCCCTGGTGGTCGGCGGCTATCGGCGCGAGGGAAAGCGGTACATGACGCTGGCCATCGGGTGCACCGGCGGCAAACATCGCAGTGTGGCTATCGCCGAGGCGTTGGCGCGGCTGTTGGATGCCCGCAATGCCGAAGCCGACAACGACGAGCTGTCGGTGCGGGTGCTGCACCGGGATCTGGGCCGCGAATGAGTGTTGAGCCCGCGACGAGGCACCTCCCGCTTGCGGGGGACGGAGCTTGCGGAGCGATGAGGAGGAGCGGCGCCAGTGAGCGTTGAGCCCGCGAATGGCAACCCGAGCATCGTCGCGCTCGGTGGTGGGCACGGCCTGTACGCGACACTGTCGGCTGCCCGCCGGCTGACCCCGCACGTCACCGCGGTGGTGACCGTTGCCGACGACGGCGGTTCGTCGGGTCGGCTGCGTGGTGAGCTGGACGTGGTACCGCCCGGGGACCTGCGGATGGCACTGGCGGCGCTGGCCTCGGACACCCCGACGGGCCAGCTGTGGGCGACCATCCTGCAGCACCGTTTCGGCGGCAGTGGCGCGCTGGCGGGGCATCCGATCGGCAACCTGCTGCTGGCCGGCCTCAACGAAGTGCTGGCCGACCCGGTCGCCGCACTCGACGAGCTCGGCCGGATGCTGGGAGTTAAGGGGCGGGTCCTGCCGATGTGCCCGATCGCGCTGCAGATCGAAGCCGATGTGTCCGGGCTGGAAGCCGATCCGCGACTGTTCCGGCTGATCCGGGGGCAGGTGGCCATCGCGACCACCCCGGGAAAGGTACGCCGGGTTCGGCTGCTGCCGGGCAACCCGCCGGCCACCCGCCAAGCGGTGGACGCCATCATGTCCGCGGATCTGGTGGTGCTCGGCCCGGGCTCGTGGTTCACCAGTGTGATCCCGCACCTGCTGGTACCGGGTCTGGCCTCGGCGCTGCAGAACACCACCGCCCGCCGTGCGCTGGTGCTCAACCTGGTGGCCGAGCCGGGGGAGACCGCGGGATTCTCCGTGGAGCGTCACCTGCACGTCTTGGCTCAACATGCGCCCGATTTCACCGTGGACCACATCATCATCGACGCCGGCCGGGTGCCCAGCGAACGCGAGCGCGAGCAGCTGCGGCGGGCCGCCACGGTGTTCGCTGCCGAGGTTCGGTTCGTAGACGTGGCCCGACCTGGTACACCTTTACATGACCCAGGAAAGTTGGCGGCAGCGCTGGACGGGGTTCGGAGCATCGACGCATCGACGTTGACCGTTCCGACACCCATCGCGACGCATGCCGAGGGCGGGGGCCGGCAATCCGGCGTGAGTGGACCGAGTGGACTCGGGCCGGGAGGTGACAAGTCGTGGCGATGACGGCCGAAGTCAAGGACGAGCTGAGCCGTCTCGTGGTCAGTTCGGTGAGTGCGCGCCGCGCCGAGGTCGCGGCGCTGCTGCGCTTCGCCGGCGGACTGCACATCGTGGCCGGGCGGGTCGTGGTCGAAGCCGAGGTGGACCTGGGGGTCATCGCGCGGCGGCTGCGCAAGGACATCTTCGACCTGTACGGCTACAACGCGATCGTGCACGTGCTGACGGCCAGCGGGATGCGCAAGACCACCCGTTACGTGTTGCGTGTGACGAAGGACGGTGAAGCGTTGGCTCGTCAGACCGGGCTGTTGGACCTGCGCGGGCGCCCGGTGCGCGGCCTGCCCGCTCAGGTCGTCGGTGGCAGTGTCGGTGACGCCGAAGCTGCTTGGCGGGGAGCGTTTTTGGCGCATGGTTCCCTCACCGAGCCGGGGCGCTCGTCGGCCCTGGAGGTCGGCTGCCCGGGTCCGGAGGCCGCTCTGGCGCTAGTGGGTGCGGCGCGCCGGCTCGGGGTCAGTGCCAAGGCCCGCGAGGTGCGTGGCGCGGACCGGGTGGTGGTGCGCGACGGCGAGGCGATCGGGGCGCTGCTGACCCGAATGGGTGCCCAGGACACCAGGCTGGTCTGGGAGGAGCGCCGGATCCGCCGTGAGGTGCGGGCGACCGCCAACCGACTGGCCAACTTCGACGACGCCAACCTGCGTCGCTCCGCGCGGGCGGCGGTGGCGGCGGCGGCGCGGGTGGAACGTGCACTGGCGATCCTCGGCGACACCGTGCCCGACCATCTGGCTTCGGCCGGCAAGCTGCGGGTCGAGCATCGGCAGGCTTCCCTGGAAGAACTGGGCCGGCTGGCTGACCCACCGATGACCAAAGACGCGGTGGCAGGACGTATCCGGCGGCTGCTGTCGATGGCCGACCGCAAGGCCAAGCAGGACGGTATTCCCGACACCGAGTCCGCGGTCACCCCGGAGCTGCTCGAAGACGCCTAGCGGAGCCGAAACCACTTCCCGCACCTGCGCTGACCGCTATAACAGAACGGGCACACGGCAGGGAGTGAGGACAGTATGGGGTTCATCAAACCGTCGGTTCCCGACGTCGACCCCGAAACGTGGCGCGCCACTCCGTGGGCGACGCGGATCCAGGTCTGCAGCAGGCACTGGGCCGAAGAGGGTTTCGGCACCCCGTCGGGGGTCTACTTGATCTACCTGCTCAAGATCGCGGCCTACGCCGTGGGCGCGGCGGCGGTCATCGCACTGACCCCGGGACTGGGGGAGCTCGGCCGTATCGCCGACTGGTGGACCCAGCCGGTCGTCTATCAGAAGCTCGTCGTCTTCAGCCTGCTGTTCGAGATCCTGGGCCTGGGCTGCGGATCTGGCCCGCTGACCGCTCGGTTCTGGCCACCCATCGGTGGTCTTCTTTACTGGTTGCGGCCCAACACAATCCGACTTCCGCCGTGGCCCACCAAGGTCCCGTTCACCCGCGGCGATACCCGCACCGTGGTTGACATCGCGCTGTATGCCGCCGTGTTGGGCTCCGGCGTCTGGGCATTGCTGTCACCTGGTCAGGGCGATCCTGAGCCGGTGGGTCTACTTGACCCGATGGTGGTGGCGCCGATGGCCGTCGCACTGGTTCTGCTGGGCCTGCGGGACAAAACCATCTTCCTAGCCGCCCGCGCCGAGCATTACGGCCTGACGCTGCTCGTCTTCTTCTTTCCCTACGTCGACCAGATGGCCGCGTTCAAGCTGATCATCCTCGGGCTGTGGTGGGGCGCGGCAACATCGAAGCTCAACCACCATTTTCCCTATGTGGTAGCGGTGATGACGAGCAACAATGCGCTGCTGCGCTCGAAGATATTCACCGGCCTCAAGCACATGATGTACCGCGATCACGTCAACGACCTGCGCCCCACCCGGATACCGCAGCTGATGGCACACGTCGGTGGCACCACAGCCGAATTCGTCGTGCCGGCGCTACTGGTGCTCGTCGCCGGCGATCACCCGTGGCGGTGGTTCTTGATCGCGTTCATGGTGATCTTTCACCTCAACATCCTGTCCAACCTCCCGATGGGAGTCCCGTTGGAATGGAATGTCTTCTTTCTCTTCTCGCTGTTCTTCCTGTTCGGGCAACACCCCGAAGTTAGCGTCTACGACCTGCGGTCCCCGCTGCTGATGGCAATCCTGTTCGCCGGGCTCATCGTGATCCCGGTCGCCGGCAACATGTTTCCGCAGCAGATCTCGTTCCTTCCGGCTATGCGTTATTACGCCGGCAACTGGGCGGCCAGCTTCTGGTGCTTCCGCGACGGCACCGAGGACATCGTGGAGGTCAACGTGGTCAAGAGCTCGGCACTGGTCATCAATCAGTTGGCGAAGTTCTATGACCAGGCCACCGCCGATCTCGTCGCCGACAAAGTCCCGGGGGCCTTTAGAGCCATGCACCTGCAAGGGCGGGCGCTGAACGGCTTGCTGCCCCGGGCTTTAAATGGGGCGGCCAACGTGGCCGACTACAACATCCGCGACGGCGAGATCATCGCCGGCCCGCTGATCGGATGGAACTTCGGCGAAGGCCACCTGCACAACGAACAGCTGCTCGCGGCCGTGCAGCGCCGCTGCCACTTCGCCGACGGCGACCTGCGGGTGATCGTGCTCGAAGGCCAACCCATCCACCGCAAAGAACAGGCCTACCGGATTGTCGACGCCAAATCCGGGCTGATCGAAGCCGGTTACGTGGCCGTGGCCGACATGCTCAGCCGCCAGCCGTGGCCCGAACCCGGCGACGAGCTCCCCGTCCGCCGTACCGAAGGCCCTGTGGGCTCGGTCACGCACTAGCGTTGATGGCCGGGACCTGCTTCACCCGGCTTCGCCGCGTTCGCAATCCCGGCTAGGCTGACGGCCGAATACACCAGCAATCTAAGAACACAAGGAGAGACCAGTGACGGTCCGGGTAGGCGTGAACGGCTTCGGCCGCATCGGGCGGAACTTCTTCAGGGCATTGGACGCGCAGAAAGCCCTGGGCAACAACACCGACATCGAGATCGTCGCGGTCAACGACCTGACCGACAACGCCAGCCTGGCGCACCTGCTGAAGTTCGTCTCCATCCTGGGCCGACTGCCCCACGACGTCAGCCTCGAAGGTGACGACACCATCGTCGTCGGCAACACCAAGATCAAGGCCCTCGAGGTCAAAGAAGGCCCGGCGGCCCTGCCCTGGGGTGACCTGGGTGTCGACGTCGTCGTCGAATCCACCGGCATCTTCACCAACGCCGCCAAGGCCAAGGGCCACCTGGACGCCGGCGCCAAGAAGGTTATCATCTCCGCGCCCGCCACCGACGAGGACATCACCATCGTCCTGGGCGTCAACGACGACAAGTACGACGGCAGCCAGAACATCATCTCCAACGCCTCGTGCACCACGAACTGCCTCGGCCCACTGGCCAAGGTCCTCAACGACGAGTTCGGCATCGTCAAGGGCTTGATGACCACCATCCACGCCTACACCCAGGACCAGAACCTGCAGGACGGTCCGCACAGCGACCTGCGTCGCGCCCGCGCCGCCGCCATCAACATCGTGCCCACCGGTACCGGTGCCGCCAAGGCGATCGGCCTGGTGCTACCCGAGCTGAAGGGCAAGCTGGATGGCTACGCGCTGCGGGTGCCGATCCCCACCGGCTCGGTCACCGACCTGACCGCCGAGCTGAGCAAGTCGGCGTCGGTTGAAGACATCAACGCCGCCATGAAGGCCGCCGCCGAGGGCCCGATGAAGGGCATCCTGAAGTACTACGACGCGCCGATCGTGTCGAGTGACATCGTCACCGACCCGCACTCGTCGTTGTACGACTCCGGGCTGACCAAGGTCATCGACAACCAGGCCAAGGTGGTCTCCTGGTACGACAACGAGTGGGGCTACTCCAACCGGCTGGTCGACCTGATCGCCCTCGTCGGCAAGTCGCTGTAACGCGATCGTGGCCGTCAAGTCCGTAGAAGACCTGATCGCCGAGGGTGTTTCGGGTCGGGGCGTGCTGGTGCGCTCCGACCTGAACGTCCCGCTCGACGAGAACGGCACCATCACCGACCCGGGCCGGATCACCGCCTCGGTGCCCACCCTGCGCGCGCTGGTCGACGCCGGCGCCAAGGTCGTGGTGACCGCGCACCTGGGCCGACCCAAGGGCGGTCCGGACCCCAAACTCTCGCTGGCGCCGGTCGCGGCCGCGCTCGGCGAGCAGTTGGGCCGGCACGTGCAGCTGGCCGGTGATGTGGTCGGCACCGATGCCCTGGCCCGCGCCGAAGGTCTGACCGACGGCGACGTGCTGCTGCTGGAGAACATCCGGTTCGACCCGCGGGAGACCAGCAAGGACGACAACGAGCGCCTGGCTTTGGCCCGGGCGCTGGCCGAGCTGGTCGCCGCGCCGGACGGTTCGCCGGGGGCCTTCGTCTCCGACGGTTTCGGTGTGGTGCACCGCAAGCAGGCCTCGGTCTACGACATCGCCACGCTGCTCCCGTCATACGCCGGGACGCTGGTCGCCGCCGAGATCAAGGTGCTCCAGCAACTCACCGAATCCACCGAGCGGCCCTACGCCGTGGTGCTGGGCGGATCGAAGGTCTCCGACAAGCTGGGCGTGATCAAGTCGCTGGCGACCAAGGCTGACAGCATCGTGATCGGCGGCGGCATGTGCTTCACCTTCCTGGCCGCCCAAGGCCTGCAGGTCGGAACCTCGCTGCTGGAGGCCGACATGGTGGACACCTGCCGGCAACTGCTGGATGACTACGCCGACGTGCTGCGGCTGCCGGTGGACATCGTGGTCGCCGACAAGTTCGACGCCGCCGCCACCGGCGAGACCGTCGACGCCGACGCCATTCCGGACACAAAGATGGGCCTGGACGTCGGCCCGGGTTCGGTGGAGCGGTTCGCCGTCCTGCTGTCCAACGCCAAGACCATCTTCTGGAACGGGCCGATGGGCGTGTTCGAGTTCCCGGCCTTCGAGGCCGGCACCAGGGGAGTGGCCGAAGCGATCGCCGCCGCCACGGCCAAGGGCGCCTTCAGTGTCGTCGGCGGGGGCGACTCCGCTGCCGCGGTACGGGCGCTCGGATTGCCGGAGGACGGCTTCTCACACATCTCCACCGGCGGCGGGGCGTCCTTGGAATACCTTGAGGGCAAATCGCTTCCGGGCTTGCAGGTACTGGAAACCGGAGGAGCGTCATGAGTCGCAAGCCGCTGATCGCCGGCAACTGGAAGATGAACCTCAACCACTTCGAGGCGATCGCACTGGTGCAGAAGGTGGCATTCGCGCTGCCGGACAAGTACTTCGACAAGGTCGATGTCACGGTGCTGCCGCCGTTCACCGACCTGCGCAGCGTGCAGACCCTGGTCGACGGGGACAAGCTTCGGCTGACCTTCGGCGCCCAGGACGTCTCGCAGCACGACGCGGGCGCCTACACCGGCGAGGTCAGCGGTGCGTTCCTGGCCAAGCTGGGTTGCACCTTCGTCGTCGTCGGGCACTCCGAGCGTCGCAGTTACCACGGTGAGGACGACGCACTGGTCGCCGCGAAGGCCGCCGCTGCCCTCAAGCACGGCCTGACCCCGATCATCTGCATCGGCGAAAACCTGGAGATCCGGGAGGCCGGCAGCCACGTCGAGCACTGCCTGGCGCAGTTGCGCGGCTCACTGGCCGGGTTGAGCGCCGAGCAGATCGGTGCGAGCGTCATTGCCTACGAACCGGTGTGGGCCATCGGCACCGGCCGGGTGGCCGGTGCGGCCGACGCGCAGGAGGTCTGCGCGGCCGTGCGCGGCGAGCTGGGCAAGCTTGCCTCGCCCAAGATCGCCGACACCGTCCGGGTGCTCTACGGCGGTTCGGTCAACGCCAAGAACGTCGGCGAACTCATCGGCCAGCCCGATGTGGACGGCGGCCTGGTCGGCGGAGCCTCGCTCGACGGTGAGCAGTTCGCGATGCTGGCGGCGCTGGCCGCCGGCGGGCCCCTTGTCTAGGGGAGCCGTGACGCCTTCGAGCGGCAAGGTAGGGTAACGGCATGATCTTGACGCTGCAGATTCTCTTGGTGATCACCAGCCTGCTGGTGATTTTGCTGGTGCTGCTGCACCGCGCCAAGGGTGGCGGCCTGTCGACCCTGTTCGGTGGCGGTGTGCAGTCCAGCCTGTCCGGATCGACTGTGGTCGAGAAGAACCTGGACCGGTTGACCTACTTCGTCATCGCCATCTGGCTGACCTCCATCATCGCGGTCGGCTTGCTCATCAAGTACTCCTGACGGCGCACTCGGGTCGCGGAATCCTGCTGACGCAGGTCGCCTCCCGCACTTCCTCTGCGTGAATCCGATTTCGCGGGCGGGTGCGCGTTCGCGGGCGGGTGCGCGTCAGCGCACCACCCGATTCCGCATGGCGTTGAACATGCCGCGCACCGCGTTCTCGGTCGCCGCCAGCGGCGACATCGCGGTCTCGCCGACCTCGACCAAGTAGTCGATCCGGCTGACGATGGCCTCTACCGGTTCGATCAGTGTCACCAGGCGGCGGGCCAGGTCATCGAGACTGCCCATGGTCTCATCGAGATGGTCCAGGCCGGTCCCCAGCCGTTCGACGGTGGCGTTGAGGCCGGCCAGTGAACTGTTCAGCTCATTCATCGTGTTACCCAAGCCGCCCAGGACATCCTCAAGCTGCCCGACCGTCACGTCGGCGTTCAGTGCCGCCTGAGCCAAGGTCTTGAGCCGCTTGCGT
Source organism: uncultured Mycolicibacter sp. (assembly GCA_964292075.1). GTDB lineage: Bacteria > Actinomycetota > Actinomycetes > Mycobacteriales > Mycobacteriaceae > Mycobacterium. The sequence continues at coordinate 9,626 of CAXYUC010000043.1, read as the reverse complement.
TCCGTGCCGGTGCCCGAGCTTCTGTCTGCCATAGCGTTCATTATGACGTGGCGGGCAGCAGCGAGGCTGCCGCCTCGTCGAGCAGCCATACCGTCTGTTCACGCCCGATCGCACCGGCCGCAGGCACTAAGACCGGGTCGGCGCCCCCGACCGCAGCGGCGACCGCCTCGGCCTTGGGCTCACCGGCCACCACCAGCCACACTTCGCGGGAGCGCCGGATCGCGGGCAGTGTCAGGGTGATTCGGAGCGGGGGAGGCTTGGGCGAGTCGTAGACCGGCAGTACCAGGCGGGCGGATTCGGCTACCGCCGGGGTGTCCGGGAACAATGAGTTGACGTGGCCTTCACCACCCATGCCCAGCAGGTGCACATCGAAGTCTGGGGTGCGCTCACCGGGCTCGGCATGATCGGCTAACACCTGCTCGTAGGCCAGCGCGGCGACATCCAGATCATCGCCGAACGCGCCGTCGCTGGCCGCCATCGCATGAACATTGCCGGCCGGAATCCCGACGTGGTCCAACAGAGCCTCGCGGGCCTGCTTCTCGTTGCGTTCGTCGTCGTCGCTCGGCACGAACCGGTCATCGCCGAAATACACCTGCACGCATCCCCAGTCGATCCGCGCGGCATGCTCGCGGAGCCGGCGCAGCATCCCGATACCGGTACCGCCCCCGGTCAGCACGATCAGTGCCCGCCCCCGGGCGGCGATGGCCGACTCGACGGCATCGGCCAGCCGATCACCGGCAGCGGCCACCAGCGCGTCGGCGTCGGGATAGGTCGCAACGATCACAGATACTCCACTTCTTCGAGGCCGGTCAGCGCCGCACCGTAAATGACGTCGGGGTCCAGTCGGCGCAGATCTTCAGCCAGGCACTCGGCGGTCACCCGGCGGGGCAGCGGCACCAACGCCGCGGGCTTCCCGGTGCGGCTCAAGGTGGCGGTGACTCCGTCCTGGGGGCGGCTCAGCACCACGGTCTCGCTGTCGCGGGTCAATTCGATCTTCAGTTCGCCGACCGCGCGTCGCACCGGACCGTCGATGCGACTGGCCAGCCAGCCGGCCACGATGTCCAGGGCCGGCTCGGTGGCCAGCCCGGAGACCACCGCAGAGCGGATCGGCTCAAACGGCGGCTGATCCAGCGCGGAGGCGAGCAGCGCCCGCCAGTAGGTGATGCGACTCCACGCCAGGTCGGTGTCGCCGGCGGTGTAGCCGTCTCGGCGGGTGTTGGTCGCAGCCCGGGGGTCGGCGGCGTTGGTGGGGTCGGGGATCCTCCCGCACGCGTGGGTGTGCCGCGGGTCGGTCGCCGGTGATGCCGGCGCGACATCGGGCCACCACGCAACCACCGGGATATCGGGCAGCAGGAAGGGCACCACGACGGCGTCGGCGTGGCCGGCCAGCGGGCCGCACAGTCGCAGCACCACCACCTCGCTGGCGCCGGCATCGCCGAACATCCGCACCTCGGCGTCCAAGCGGGACTCACCGGCATCGGGGTCTCCGATGACCACCGCGATCACCCGGCTCGGGTGCTCTTGGCTGGCGATGTTGGCCGCCGCGATGGACTCATCGAGCAGGGCGTCGGTCTCCAATGCGATGATCAGCGTCAGCACCCGGCCCGTGGTCGCCGCACCGACCTGCTCGCGGATCGCATTGAGCTTCTTGTTGATTGCGGTCGTGGTGGTGTTCGGCAGCTCGATGATCACGTCAGGGCCTCCGCCATTCCCGGCCGGAGCGCGTGAGCATCTCGAACGCCGACTGCGGCCCCCAACTCCCGGACACATACGGCTCGGGTTTGCCGTGCTCGGCCCAGTTTTCGAGTACCGGATCGAGTATCTCCCAAGACAATTCGACCTCGGCGTTGACCGGGAACAGCGACGGCTCACCCAGCAGCACATCCAGGATCAAACGTTCGTAGGCCTCCGGTGAATCCTCGGAGAACGCCGATCCGTAGGAGAAGTCCATGTTGACGTCGCGGACCTCCATCAGATGGCCGGGCACCTTGGAACCGAACCGCAGCGTGATCCCCTCGTCCGGCTGGACCCGGATCACGAGTGCGTTCTTGCCCAATTCGTCGGTCATGGTGTCGTCGAAGGGCAGGTGCGGCGCGCGCTTGAACACCAACGCGATCTCGGTGACCCGCCGGCCCAGGCGCTTGCCGGTGCGCAGGTAGAACGGCACGCCGGCCCAACGCCGGGTGTCGACCTCCAGGGTGATTGCCGCAAAGGTCTCGGTCCGCGAGTCGTGGGCGAACCCCTCCTCGTCGAGCAGGCCCACGACGTGTTCGCCGCCCTGCCACCCCGCGGCGTACTGGCCGCGGGACGTGGTCTCATCCAGTGGCTGTGCCAGCCGCGTGGCCGAGAGCACCTTGATCTTCTCGGCCTGCAATTCGGCGGGGGAGAAGTTCACCGGCTCCTCCATCGCCGTGAGGGCGAGCAACTGCAGCAGGTGGTTCTGGATCACATCCCGGGCCGCACCGATACCGTCGTAGTACCCGGCTCGCCCGCCCAAGCCGATGTCTTCGGCCATGGTGATCTGCACGTGGTCGACATAGTGGGCGTTCCAGATCGGGTCGAACAGCTGGTTGGCGAAGCGCAGCGCCAGGATGTTCTGGACCGTCTCCTTGCCCAGGTAGTGGTCGATCCGGAACACCGACTCCTCGGGGAACACGCTGTTGACCACGCCGTTGAGCTCGACCGCACTGGTCAGGTCGTGACCGAACGGCTTCTCGATCACCACCCGGCTCCACCGGCCATCCCGCGGCCGGGCCAGCCCGGTCGAGTGCAGCTTCTCGCAGACCAGCGGGAACGCCCCGGGCGGGATCGACAGGTAGAAGGCGTGATTGCCGCCGGTACCGCGCTCGGCGTCGAGCTGCTCAAGGGTCTGGGCCAGCCGGGCAAACGCCTCGTCGTCATCGAACGTGCCCGTGACGAACCGGAAGCCGGACGCCAGTCGGTCCCACACCACCTGACGGAACGGGGTCCGGGCGTGCTCCTTGACGGCCTGGTAGACCACGTCGGCGAAGTCCTCGTCGGCCCAGTCCCGGCGGGCGAACCCCACCAGCGCAAAGGTTGCCGGCAGCAACCCGCGGTTGGCTAGGTCGTAGATCGCCGGCATGAGCTTGCGCCGGGCCAGGTCGCCGGTGACCCCGAAAATCACCACGCCGCAGGGGCCGGCGATGCGGGGCAGGCGCTTGTCTCGCTTGTCTCGCAGCGGGTTCTGCCACCCCGTGGGGGTGTTCCGCGCTGCCCCGGCGTCGGCCATCAGATCACTTGGCCTCTTCGAGCTGCGTTGCCGTGGCATCCAACAGTTCGCCCCAGGACGCTTCGAACTTCTCGACGCCCTCGTTCTCCAGCACCACGAACACATCGGTCAGGTCGATGCCTACCGCGGCGAGCTGGTCGAAGACCTGCTGGGATGCCGACGCGGTTCCGGTGATGGTGTCGCCGGTGATGTCCCCGTGGTCGGCGACTGCGTCCAGCGTCGGTTCGGGCATGGTGTTGACGGTGTGGGCCGCGACCAGCTCGGTGACGTACAGGGTGTCCGGGTACTCCGGGTTCTTGACCCCGGTCGACGCCCACAGCGGGCGCTGCACCCGGGCGCCGTCGGCGGCCAGCGCGGCGAAGCGCTCGCTGGCGAAGACGTCCTCGTAGGCGGCGTAGGCCAAGCGGGCGTTGGCCAGGCCGGCCTTGCCGCGCAGCGCTGCCTCGGCCGAGCCGATCTTCTCCAGCCGGGCGTCGATCTCGGTGTCCACCCGGGACACGAAGAAGGACGCCACCGAGTGGATCTTGGCCAGGTCGTGTCCGGCGGCCTTGGCGGCTTCCAGGCCGGCCAGGTAGGCGTCCATCACCTCGCGGTGCCGTTCGACGGAGAAGATCAGCGTGACGTTGACCGAAATTCCTTCGGCCAGTACCGCGGTGATGGCCGGCAGACCCGCCTTGGTGGCCGGAATCTTGATGAACAGGTTCGGCCGGTCGACGATCTTCCACAGCTCGACGGCCTGGGCGACGGTCTTGTCGGTGTCATGGGCGAGTCGCGGATCGACCTCGATCGACACCCGGCCGTCGACGCCGTCGGACGCCTCCCATGCGGCAGCGAGCACGTCGCAGGCGTTGCGTACGTCGTCGGTGGTGACGGTGCGGATCACCGCGTCCACGTCGGCGCCGCGAGCGGCCAGTTCGGCCAGCTGCTTGTCGTAGGCGTGCCCCTTCTCCAGCGCCTTCTGGAAGATGGTCGGGTTGGTGGTCACCCCCACAACGCTGCGGGTGGCTACGAGTTCGGCGAGATTGCCAGAGGTGAGCCGGTCGCGGGACAGGTCATCGAGCCACACCGATACGCCGGCGGCGCTGAGAGCGGCAAGCTTGGGGTTCTGAGTCATGGTGCGCTCCTTCTCAATCGGTGTCGATTGTCGTCAGTTGTCCAGGGTTCTCATCGCCGCGGCGACGACGGCCTCCGCGGTCAGACCGAACTCACGGAACAGTGTTTGGTAGTCGGCGGATTCGCCGTAGCGCTCGATCGACACGACCTCGCCGGTGTCGCCGACGATCTTGTGCCAGCACTGTGCGATGCCGGCTTCAACCGCCACCCGAGCCGACACCGACGGCGGCAGCACCGCGTCGCGGTAGTCGGCCGGCTGCGATTCGAACCACTCCAGGCAGGTCATCGACACCACGCGAGCGTTGATGTCGTTGGCCGCCAAGAGTTTCTGCGCTTCGACCGCGAGCTGCACCTCCGAACCGGTGGCGATCAACACCACGTCGGGGTCGTCGGTAGCGGCGGCTTCGAGACCGCCCAGCACGTAGCCTCCGCGTGCCACGCCTTGCGCGTCGGTGCCTTCGATGATCGGCACATTCTGCCGGGTCAGGATCAGCCCGACCGGGCCGCTGCTCGCGCCGCGAGCCAGGACGGTGCGCCAGGCGTAGGCCGTCTCGTTGGCGTCCGCCGGTCGCACCACCGACAGTCGGGGGATGGCACGCAATGCCGCCAGGTGCTCGATCGGCTGGTGCGTCGGGCCGTCTTCGCCCAGCCCGATCGAGTCGTGCGTCCACACATAGATCGGGTCGATGTCCATCAGCGCCGCCAGCCGCACCGCGGGCCGCATGTAGTCGGAGAACTGCAGGAACGTGCCGCCGTAGGCGCGGGTGGGCCCGTGCAGCACGATGCCCGAGAGGATCGAGCCCATCGCGTGCTCGCGGATCCCGAAGTGCAGGGTGCGGCCATACGGGTCGGCGGTGTACTCGCCGGTGGAGATCGACGCCGGCCCGAACGACTTGACGCCGTCCATGGTGGTGTTATTGCTGCCCGCCAGATCGGCTGAACCGCCCCACAATTCGGGAAGCTTGGCGCCCACCGCGTTGAGGACTTTGCCGGACGCGGCGCGGGTGGCAACGGCCTTGGAGCCGGGTTCCCAGTACGGCAGCTCGGCGTCCCAGCCCTCGGGAAGTTCGCCGGCGAGCAGCCGGTCCAGCAGTGCCTTGCGCTCCGGTTCGCGGGCCGCCCACGACTCGAACTGCGCCTGCCAGTCGGCGTGGGCCGCCTTGCCGCGGGCCACCAGCCCGCGGGTGTGGGTGATCACGTCTTCCCGGACGTCGAATGCCTTGTCGGGGTCGAATCCGAGTGCGGACTTGGTGGCGGCCACCTCGTCGCCGCCGAGCGCCGAACCGTGGATGGCGCCGGTGTTCATCTTGCCCGGGGACGGGTAGCCGATGATCGTGCGCAGCGAGATGAACGACGGCTTGTCGGTGACGGCCTTCGCCGCCGCGATGGCCTCTTCGATGCCGGTCACGTTCTCGCCGCCCTCGACCTCCTGGACGTGCCAGCCGTAGGCCCGGTAGCGGGCCGCGGTGTCCTCGCACAGTGCGATCGCGGTGTCGTCCTCGATGGAGATCTTGTTGTGGTCGTAGAACACGATGAGGTTGCCCAGCTGTTGGACGCCGGCCAGCGAGGACGCCTCACTGGTGACGCCCTCTTCGATGTCCCCGTCCGAGGCGATCACGTAGACGAAGTGGTCGAACGGGCTCTCGCCCGGCGCGGTGTCCGGGTCGAACAGGCCGCGCTCGTAGCGTGCGGCCATTGCCATGCCGACCGCCGAGGCCAGGCCCTGACCGAGCGGTCCGGTGGTGATCTCCACGCCCTTGGTGTGGCGGAACTCCGGATGGCCCGGGGTCTTGGAACCCCAGGTGCGCAGCGCCTCGAGGTCGGCCAGTTCCAGCCCGAAACCGCCCAGGTAGAGCTGGATGTACAGGGTCAGGCTGGAGTGCCCGCAGGACAGCACGAACCGGTCGCGACCCAACCAGTGGGTGTCGGACGGGTCGTGGCGCATCACCCGCTGGAAGAGCGTGTAAGCCAGCGGAGCGAGGCTCATCGCCGTGCCCGGATGGCCGTTGCCGACCTTCTGCACCGCGTCAGCAGCCAGTACCCGGGCGGTGTCGACTGCGACGGAGTCGATCTCGGCCCAGTCTGCGGGGTGGTGCGGGCGGGTAAGAGCGGAGATCTCTGCAGCAGTGGTCACGAACGTCGGGTCCTCATCTTCGAGATAGGTCTTCAAAACATGCCGGGTTGATTCTCACCCTAATGCGGGCACGCGCGGTGTTGCAGGTCGGCGTCGCCGTGTGGATTCGCCGTGAATTGACCCTGCGATTCGGACGACCTGGCCAAGCGGTCTACCATCGTCCGTAGTAGAAGCTGGCGTCGCAGCTGCCATCCTAGGAGTCATCACGTGAGTATTCGCGAGCGCGCTCAGCCGCGCCGAATACGCGCCGTGCGCAACACGTTGTTGGCGTATCTGTCGCTGACCAAGCCCCGAATCATCGAGTTGTTGCTGGTCACGACCATTCCGGCGATGCTGCTGGCCGACCGCGGCACGGTGAATCCGCTGCTGATTTTCAACACTCTGATCGGCGGGATGCTCGCTGCCGCCAGCGCCAACGCGCTGAACTGCGTCGTCGACGCCGACATCGACAAGGTGATGAAGCGCACGGCGCGCCGTCCGCTGGCTCGCGACGCAGTGCCGACCCGCAACGCCCTGGTGTTCAGCCTGGCGCTCGGCGCCGGCTCGTTCATGTGGCTGTGGCGTACCACGAACCTGATGTCGGGCTTGCTGGCCACGGCCACCATCGCGTTTTATGTGCTGGTCTACTCGATGATGCTCAAGCGGCGTACCTCCCAGAACGTGGTGTGGGGCGGGGCGGCCGGCTGCATGCCGGTGGTGATCGGCTGGTCGGCGGTCACCGGCACCATCGGCTGGCCGGCGGTGGTGATGTTTCTGGTGATCTTCTTCTGGACGCCGCCGCACACCTGGGCGCTGGCGATGCGCTACAAGGAGGACTACGCGGCGGCAGGGGTGCCCATGCTGCCGGTGGTCGCCAGTGAGCGCGTCGTCACCCACCGGATCGTCCTCTATACCTGGGCGACGGTGCTGGCGACGTTGGCGCTGGTGCCCGCCGCCGGCTGGCTGTACGCGGCGGTGGCGGTCCTGGCCGGGGCATGGTTCTTGACCATGGCCCACCAGCTCTACGCCGGAGTGCGTCGCGGTGAGCCGGTCAAGCCCCTGCGGCTGTTCCTGCAGTCGAATAATTACCTCGCCCTGCTCTTCTGCGCGCTGGCGGTGGACTCGGCCCTCGGCCTGCCCACCCTGTTCTAATACCTACCGCGCCACTCGAAACGGGTGTGCGGGTCCGCTGCGAACGCCGCGCTGATCCGAACCCGCATCCGCTCCGGCATGTCGGGCAGCGCTGTGCGCGGGTACCAGCGCGCGTCGGTGCTCTCGTCGTCGGCAGGGTAGGGCTCGCCCGCCACCCATCGCATCACGAAGACGTGATCGAGGTACTGCGCCCGGTCGCCGTTGACATGGGTGACGGGCGGGGTGACGTGCACCCAGGCCAGCCGCTCGGGCACCGCGGTGACACCGGTCTCCTCGGCGACCTCGCGCACGGCGGCGTCGGCCGGCTCTTCGCCAGGGTCGACGATCCCGGTCACCGGCGCCCAGATGCCGTTGTCGGCGCGCTCGACGAGCAGCACCTCCTCGCCGCGTACCACGACCGCCGTCACGCCGATCAGCCACAGCGGGTCGTGGCCGATATGGGCGCGGAGGTCGACGATGAACTGCGGAGTCGGCATGGAACTATCGTGCCAGTCGGCCACTTATGTTAATGGTTGTGTCATTAGGCCTGCATAAATCACAACATGAGCGCAGGTAACACGAGGGCGGAGCGTCTTGTGCGGGCGCCCCCGCCGGTATTCAATTTGCTGATAATGAAAATCATGTTCAATATGCGTCTGGGGGATCGGCCGTGACCGCTGCGGCGCCGATCTGGCTGGCCTCCCCACCGGAAGTGCATTCAGCGCTGTTGAGTGCCGGAGCGGGGCCGGGCCCACTGCTGGCCTCCGCCGCCGCGTGGTCGGCGCTGAGTACCGAGTACACCGAGGCCGCCGACGAACTCATCGCGGTACTGGGAACCGTGCAGGCCGGGGCGTGGCAAGGGCCCAGCGGCGAGTCCTATGTGGCGGCACACGCCCCGTACCTGGCGTGGCTCAACCAGGCGAGCGCCGACAGTGCGACAACGGCGGTCCAGTGCGAGATGGCCGCCGTGGCCTACGTCAGCGCGCTGGCGGCGATGCCGTCATTGCCGGAACTGGCCGCCAACCACGCCACCCACGGGGTGCTGGTGGCGACCAACTTCTTCGGGATCAACACCATCCCGATCACGCTCAACGAGGCCGACTACGTCCGGATGTGGGTGCAGGCCGCGACGACGATGTCGACCTATCAGGCCGCCAGCGACGCGGCGGTGGCTTCAGTGCCGCAGACGCCGCCGGCACCGCAGATCGTGAAATCAGCGACCGCGCAACCGGCCGACGACGATGACGACGGCGGCGATAACCCGCTGGGTCTGCCGCAGTGGCTGGTCGATGCGCTGGAGAAGCTGGGCATCGGCAATAGTCAGCTGGCCCACGACCCTACCGTCAACACCGCTCTCGACCAGGTGATCGCGCATCTACTGCACAACTTCGGCTACAACTGGGACCCGGCCGGCGGCACCCTCAACGGATTCGATTACGACTATTACACGCAGCCGGCCCAATTGAGCTTCTGGGTCGCCCGGGCGCTGGAATTGTTGGAGGACTTCCAGTACTTCGGCCAGCTGCTGACCCAGAACCCGGTACAGGCCATCCAGTGGTTCATCAGTTGGCAATTGTTCGACTTCCCGACGCACATCCTCGAGGTGGCCCAATTCCTGGCGCAGAGCCCGGCCCTGGTCGCCGCGCTGGCTGTCCCGGCCGTCGCGCCGCTGGGCGCGGTCGGCGGCCTGGCGGGTTTGGCGGGTCTGGCCGCGCTGCCCCAACCGGTCGCCGCGCCGGTGCCGATCGTCCCGGCGCCCGATCTCGTTGCCGCATTCGGCGCCTCAACAACACCGGCTGTCCCGCCGGCGCCGGCGCCGGCCCCAGCACCCGCATCGGCGCCTGCGACCGGAGGAGTCGGCGGTTCGCCCCCGGCGCCCCCGGCCCCGGGCGGTTCGGTCGCGACGCCGTTCTTCCCGCCGTACCTACTCGGCCCGCCCGGTATCGGAACGGGTTCCGGTATGCCCGCCGCCGCCGGCGCGTCGCGCAAAGCCTCCGAACCTCGGGGTTTGGCGGGCGC
>CAXYUC010000042.1:0-27713 GCA_964292075.1 uncultured Mycolicibacter sp. | reverse complement strand
GGGGGCAGGTCGAGCAGCCGCTGGCTGCGCCGGTTTCGCGGGCCCGCGCTGGCCTGGAGCAGCATCTGCAGCAGTTGCCCGATCGGATCGAGGGGCTGCAGCAGTTCCTGACCGCGTTGCTGGCCGACGTTCGGGTCGCTGGTGACGTTGAGGCCGCCGGGGTTGAGGTCGCCGATGCGCACCGCGATTCTCTGGCGAAGATCACCGCCGCCGAACAGCAGATCGCTGACGCTGAGCGTGCCCGCCGGGCCGCCGAACAGCGAGCCGGTGAAGCCGAGGCTCTGCGCGCTGAGGCCGACGCCGCTGCTGAAGCCGCCGCCACCGAGACCACCCAGGTCCGTGAGGAGCTGACCGCCGAGCTGCAGCGTGTACTCGGTGAAGCCGAGCAGGCTGCAGCAGCCGCTGCTGAACAGCTCGCAGCCGAACGCAGCGAGGCTGAACAGGCCCGCGACGAGGCCGCCACCGCGCGTGGGGAACTCAGCGCCTTGCAGGCCCAGACAGCCGCCGCCCGGCAGCTTCTGGCCGACCTACGTGCTGATCTCGACCAGGCCCGTGCCGATGCCCGTGCCGAACGGGAAGCGCTGCAGCGTGCCGCCGATGAGCGCGTCGCCACACTGACCGAGGCGCTGGTCGCCGCCCGGGAAGCCAACGTCGCCTACCGCGCCCAGCTGAGCCTTGATGATCCGGCGTCGGGCTGACACCCGACTGGTCGGCTCGGTGCGACCCGTCAAGGCGCTGTGTCGGCCTCGCTCTGCGCCGAGTAAGTACCGACAAGTACCGCATTTCGTCGACAGCAAGGAGACGATGATCATGCCCGCGATGACCACCCAGATGCTCAGTGGCGACGTCGATGCGCTGTTCGACGAGATCGTCACCGAAGGACTGGTGCTGGAGCCGCGCTGCCGCATCTGCCGGAACGACACCGCCCGCCAGCAGGTCAACACCATGCTGGCCCAGGGGCACTCCCACGCCGGGATCGCGCGGTCGCTGGGGGAGCACAACCGGCGACTGCAGCAGCGAGACCGGATCACCGTCGACAGCATTCGCAACCACAGCGCCCGGCACTTCCCGGTACAGAACACCGCCCGCGCCGCCTACCGGGAGATTCTGGAGCGGCGCGCCAAGGACAACGGCGTCGACTTCGTCAACGCCACCGGCACGGTGGTCACGGCGCTGGCCTACCTGGAGACCGTAATGATGCGCGGCTACCAGGCCCTGATCGACGAGAACACGTTCGTCACCCCGATGGACGGCATGAAGGCCGCGCTCAAGCTCCACGAACTGCTGCATCGTGACACCAACCCCAGCGCCGAGATCAATCGGATGCGCGGCGAGCTGGACCGGATCATCACCGCTATCCGCGATGTCGTACCCGAGGAGCTGTGGCCGCTGATCCTGGACAAGCTCGATGACGAGCACAGCCACGCCACTGCTGGCAGTTCGTGATCTTCGGGTGACGCGGTTCGGCGTGGTCGCTGCTGGCCTACGCCACCGATCGTCAGGACTATCGCCCGTGGTGCTGGAACGACGATCCCGATTGAGCAAGCGGACACTTTCCGCGAGCCGGTCGCAGGGCATCGCCGCGAAACCCCGGGCAGCACCGAATGATCAATCCTCATAATTTGCGTAACACGCATAAACTGCGGTACAATTGTGGATGATCAACCGATACACGCGGATTCGCAAGCGCCTCGACCAGGCCGAAATCGCCGACACTGCCGCTGAGACGCTGCAAAGCCTCCGGTTGGTGCTGGTCGAGGTTGGGCAACTGATCGACGAGCAGCTGACTGTGGCAGTCGTTGATGATGAGCTGTCGATCGCTGCAGCTGGAAAAAACGCTGGCCTGTCCGAGAACGCGGTCGGGCCACGCCTGGCCAACACGGCTCGCCTCGCCCCATATGTGACCAGCGGCGGTCGCATCACCGCCGAGGACATCAAACAAGCCCGCCGAGACAAATACGCCGGTACACCGCTGCCACCAGCCCAGCCCGCCCAACCGATGCGGTTCAAACCCCGCCGCACCACCAGCCGCTCCTGACCGGTGCTGCCCAACGCCGACCCCGCCGCCACGACCCCGAAAGGCCGCCCATGTCAAATGCCAATCTCACCTGGTTAATGTTCCTGCTCGACCGCTCCGGGTCAATGCAGTCGATCAAGACCGACGTCGTCGGCGGATTCGACGCCTTCATCGCCGAGCAGCGCACCGCCGAGGGGCGATGCACCGTGACGCTGGCGCAGTTCGACCACAAGTACGAGGTTGTCTACAGCGGCGTCCCGATCGAGGACGTGCCATCGCTGGAGCTGCGGCCACGCGGACGCACGGCGCTGCTGGACTCGATGGGCACGCTCATCACCGACACCGCCGCCCACATCGATGCGCTCGACGAGGCCGACCGCCCCGGCACCGTGATCGTCGCGATCATGACCGACGGGCACGAGAATGCCAGTTGCGAGTGGCGTCGCCCCGACATCAAGGCCCTCGTCGAGCAGCAGACCAACGCCCACGGCTGGGAGTTTCTCTACCTGGGTGCCGACCAGGACGCCGTCGAGATCGGGCGAGGACTCGGCGTCAAAGACGGACAGTCCCTGACCTACGCCAAGGGCAAATCGCGCGAGGCGATGGTGGCGGCTGCGGGCAACATCCGCGCCTACCGCAACGCCAAGCTGCGTCAGGCAGACGCGGTCATGGCCGGATTCACTGCTGCACAACGCGCCGAAGTCAGCGTCGACGTCACGGTCACGACCGCGCCACAGTCCCGTCAAAGACGGCAACGGTAGTCGCCATCTGCGAGCATGACACCCAGGAGGACAACGAGATGACGAGCGGCAACTCTGACCGCCCGCAGTACCACCTGCTGCCCAAGGACGACCCTGCCCGGGCGGTGCAGATACTGCGCTCCGCCGCCGGACTCGACCCCCTCCAGCCCAGTCCCGACCAGCCGGAGGCAGGTGGAGCTGAGCCTGACCCACTGTGAGGTTCCAAGCCAGTCGGCATATCGACTTCGCCGCACCAATTCCGTCGCTCAGGAGGTAGATCATGATCGTCGCGTTGTTGACGATCGCCCTCGGCGTCGTGGCCCTGGGCCTGCTTGTCGCGAGTGCGTTGAGCAAGGACTCCGACCTGCGCGAGGGGTACCTTCGGATCGCCATGATCCTCACGGTGGTCGCCGTCGTCGTTGATGTGCTGTCGAGGATGTGCGCGAATGTGGACCGCCCTGCTGCCCAGGACAGCACGCTGTCGCCGGGCTATGCACCGATGCCATCCCGTTCCGGCAAGTGCTGGTTTGTCTGGTGAACCAACGACGCGGAAGGCGATTGGCCTGCGGACAATGTGGGGTATCGGGCGGCGACCCGTAGCCGGTGCAACGCCCGCAGCGGATGCGCCAGACCGTCTACGTGTGCTGCCGTGGGCCTCGGACCGGAGTGCATAGATCGCCGATCATGATCAGGCTTCGTCACCGTTCTGGTAGTGACGGTCCTACGGTGGTCAGTGCCGCCACGCACAGGTTGTAGACGATGTGCTCAAATGCAACCACATCACCGTATCTTCCCCGCTAGTTCGCTGTAACACCTGATGCCGAGTCCAGGGCTGCGTTCAGTGTTTTAGGGGGAGATAACTGACACATTGTTCGAGTTGAAGTTAGCAACGTAGATATAGCCAGCCTGAGGGCCGGTCGGGCTGACTGCGACCGCGTCAGGATCGTCGCCAACATTGATGGTCTGCACCACCGTGTTGGTGCTCGGGTTGATCACCGAGACGTTGTCTGATTGGCCGTTGGCTACGTAGATGTAGCCAGCCTCAGGCCCCGTCGAGCTAACAGCAACGGCGTTCGGATCACTGCCCACTGCGATAGTTTCCACCACTGTGTTGGTGTTCGGGTTGATCACCGACACGGTCCCTGACATAGCGTTAGCGACGTAGATATCGCCAGCTTCGGGACCCGTGGGACTCACCGCTATGCCCTGCGGGCTTTCTCCAACTTCGATGGTGGTGGTGGCGTTAAGATTCGAGGGTTGGAGTACCGTCACAGTATCCGAGACGTCATTAGTGACGTAGAGATTTCCATTGATGGGGTTGATCGCCACCCCAACTATGCCCTCGTCAAGGGTCGCGATGGTACCCACATGGCGGGGCGTGGGAACAAATTCCCACAGCGTGCCTGAATTGGTATTAGCGACGAATACGTCACCATATCGATCGATTGCTATACCGGCGGGACCGGAACCGGAAATCGATACAGCTCCTCCTGGATCAGAAGGGCTCACCATGATCGACATGGTGTTATTAGCGGCATTGCTGACGTAGATATCTCCAGCCTCAATACCGGTCGAGCTGACCGCTAAGGCTTGTGGGGCCGAGTTCGCACCGGTACTAGCGGCCCCTAATAACTGACCGGTTGTTGGGTCGACCCAGGAGACGGAGTCTGAGCCGCCATTTGCGACATAGATGAGGTCACCATTGATTGGGTTGGCCGCAACTGCGTCAGGCTCGGAGCCTACGGTGATCGTGTTCACCACCGTTGCGGCAGGCGGCGGAGTTACCGGCGGTGTTGGCGTGCCGGTGGGATTGGCACCACCCGTACCGCCCGCACCGCCGTCGCCGCCCGCGATCCCCTTCGATGAGTCGCCTGCATCCCCAGCAACCCCGGCAACCCCGGACGTGCTCGGACCGCCCATGCCTCCATCGCCGCCGTGGCCGCCGACGCCCGGGACTGTCCCGGCTTCGTCGGTTCCTGCGGCACCTCCGTTGCCCCCAGCACCGCCTTGACCACCGATACCGCCGTCGCCGTTATTACTGTTTACGGCACCGGCTACACCTTCAGCGCCGTAACCGCCCGCACCACCGTTGCCGCCATCACCGTGGTCGCCGCCGTTGCCGCCCGCCCCGCCGTTGCCGCCGGAAGCGCCAAGTGTGGTGGGACTGAATCCAATCCCGCCCTGCCCACCGTTGCCAGAGATGATGGTCGGGACACTGCCGTCGGCACCAGCGGCGGCATGATTGCCGTCCGCGTTCAGTCCACCTGCCCCGCCTGCTCCGGCTGCTCCGATGTTTCCGCCGTTGCCACCAGCACCACCATCAGGGTGAGCAGCGGTGCCGATATAACCTCCACTGCCGTTGCCGCCGAGCCCAGCCGCGCCACCTACTCCACCGGCGGCTGCGGTGCCGCTGGCTCCGGTTGCAGCGAACAGACCCCCGTTGCCGCCCACACCGGCGTTACCACCCACGCCACCCGCGCCGCCGGTGCCGCCATCGCCTCCGTTGCCGCCGGTCCAAGTGCCACTGTCGTTGGCGAGGGGGCTGACACCGTTGCCACCTGTGCCCCCCGCACCACCGGCACCGCCTACACCGGCGTCGCCACCTTTCCCACCCGCACCCCGCAGAGTGCCGCCCTGGCCACCCGCACCGCCATTGCCGCCAGCGGCACCGGTGCCGCCAGTGTCGCCACTACCACCTGCGCTACCTGTTGCCCCTGTGTAGCCCGCCCCGCCTGCACCGCCTTGGCCGCCGTTGCCGCCGCTGCTGGAGAAGAATCCGCCTTGACCACCTGCGCCTCCGACACCCCCGGCTCCACCGTCAACGTGGGTGGCGGTGCCTGCACCACCCGCGCCACCGTTTCCGCCGTTTCCGCCGTTTCCGAAGATCGAGCCACCGTTGCCGCCTGCACCACCTGCCCCGCCATCGCCGCCGTACTGGCCGTCGGCGCCGTTAGTGCCGTTACCACCGTTGCCGAACAGGAACGCCGAGTCGCCACCCTTACCGGGAGCGCCGTCGATCGGGGCCTGGCCGGTGTCGCCCGTCGAAGTGATGTCGGTGCCACCAGTCGTGGTGGTGGTTTCAGCGGCACTTCCCGCCGCGCCGCCGTTGCCGAAGAACCATCCGGCGTTACCGCCGTCACCGGAGTAGCCATAGCCCGCGCCACCGTCGCCGAACAGCAGGCCACCGTCGCCGCCGTTGACATCGGCGGCGGTTCCGGCGGTGCCATTGCCGATGAGGTACTGCCCGGCCAGCGTATTGATCGCACCGTCGACTTGCTGACCGAGCGAGGAGTTGATCCAGGCTTCGACGTCTGTATGCAGGGGCAGGTAGACATCGTGGTCGAACCAGGCGGCGAAGTCGGCAGCACTGGTCGAATCGAACGCAGGGGTCAGGTCCAGACCGGCGGTCGCTGCACCGGCAGTCTCAGCGGTCGAAGAACCTGTCACCGTGGCGTCGAACAGGTCTGTCAAGAAGTCCATTTCATCGGCATGTGCGGTCGGCATACCCGCCAACGGGGTCAGTCCGAATGCCACGAACGCCCCGGCAGCAGCCCCCAGGCTCATGGCCCGGCCCGTACGGTTGACGGTCTTTCGGGTCACAGGGTTTTCGTGCTGCGCACGACGCCGATCGACCATGAAGACGGACTCCTTATTGCGAGATGCTGTTTCGAACATCAACGGACCCTGAGTGTTGATGAGCGACACGCTATGTTGACAAGCTCAGAATCGTGAGCGCTAGCGCCTCCAGCGGTCTGGTAGGAATCTGCAAGCAGTTGAGCAGGAGTCCTCGCTCGGGGCCGATGTCGTATCGGACTACACCCGACGGAGACATCTCGATTCCTTACTTCCGAGAGATCGTCCGCGCGGCCCGCTGGTGGTCGTGACGTCGCAGGTCGTCGTTCTCGGAAGTTGACTCGTATCGAAGGGGTGGCTGCCCACACCTCTGTGTCTACCTGGACTACACCCTCACGAGACACCTGATCCCGGCCCATCATGCGTCTAACTAGGGCTATTTGTAGATTGATAGACATCAATCTATAATGGATCAAGTACCCCAGTTAGACATTCGTGGGAGGTCGCGTGTCCAAAGGCCAGGTTGTCGGCTACATCCGAGTCTCTACGGTGGAGCAGAACACCGCCCGCCAACTCGACGGCATCGACTGCGACGAGAGGTTCACCGACCACGCTTCCGGCAAGGACACCAACCGCCCCCAGCTGCAGCAGTGCCTCACCCACCTGCGCAAAGGTGACGAGCTGGTCGTGCACTCCATGGACCGGCTGGCCCGCTCCCTGGTCGATCTGCGGCGCATCGTCGACGACCTCGTCGCCAAGGGCGTGAAGGTCCGCTTCGTCAAGGAGAGCATGACCTTCGGCGACACCGACGACCCTGGCGCGACGCTCATGCTGTCGGTGATGGGCGCGGTTGCCGAGTTCGAACGTGCCCTGCTGCTGGAGCGCCAGCGTGAAGGCATCGAGATGGCCAAGCGAGCCGGGAAGTACACCGGACGCAAGCCATCTCTGACCGACGAGCAGGCCGAGCAACTCGTCGACCGGCTCGCCGCAGGGGAATCCGCCGCCGCCCTGGCCAAGGAGTTCGGCATCAGCCGGGCGGCGGTCTACGTCTACAAGAACCGGATGCGCGACGAACAGGCCGCGTCCTCCCGGAACTGACGAACCCGCCATCTTGATTGCCTGGTGGATCACCGGTGCCAGGCACCTGACCGTGTCACACACCACTGAGCAGGTTGCCGCCAGCTCCACCCAGCGCACCGATCGCGACCTGCGAGGCAACCGAGCCGAGATAAGTCGCGGCCTGCTTGAACTTGCTCCGATCAGCTGGGGCACGTTCATCGTCGTCTGCCGCGCTCTCCAGCGCGGCCACGAGCCGTTCCAGGAGCTGCTCCGGTGCTGGCCACGCCCCTGCAACCTGTAGCGCGTGTCGAGTGGGTCGACCGACACCAATGATGCCTCCACCCCAAGCCGCGTCTACCTTCTCGAAGAACGACGGTTGCGTGTCGAGCCGCCGCAATGCCCGCTGAACGGAGTCAGCGTCCAGCCCGGTCGCAGCTTCGATCGTGGAGGGCCTGGTCATGTACTGGCCCGTCCCCTCGTAAGCATCAACGACGGCGCGCAGCACCGGCAGGTCCCTGTTGGTCCACGTGTCCTGACTCATGGCCGCCAGTATCCGCAGGTACACCGACACCACGGCGCTGCGACACCCGACCGCACCCTGCACCGCCGTTCTCGACCTCCGACCGTGTCGGCAGCCTGTTCTATAAAGTCCTGTTCAACCTCGAACAGGCAACGACAGGTAGGGATGGCAGCGGTGATCACCGGTGAGTTGAAGAGCAAGGTCGATCGGGTCTGGGACGCCTTCTGGTCCGGCGGGATCGCCAACCCCCTGGAGGTCATCGAGCAGATCACCTACCTGTTGTTCATCCGCCGCCTCGATGACCTCAACACACTGGCCGAGAAGAAGGCCCGCCATACCGGGGCCACCGAGGGCCTGATCTTCACCCCCGACCAGCAGCAGCTGCGGTGGTCGGTCTTCAAGAACGCTGAACCCGCCGTGATGTTCAAGACCGTCGGCGAGCAGGTATTCCCATTCCTGCGCGACCTCGGTGGCGACGGGTCCACCTACTCCGAGCACATGAAAGACGCCCGGTTCACCATCCCCACCCCGGCGTTGTTGTCGAAGGTCGTCGACATGCTCGACGACATCCCGATGACCGACCGCGACACGAACGGCGACCTGTACGAGTACATGCTGTCCAAGATCGCCTCCGCCGGGCAGAACGGACAGTTCCGCACCCCGCGTCACATCATCAAGCTGATGGTCGACATGACCGCCCCCCAGCCCGGCGATGAAATCTGCGACCCTGCCTGCGGCACCGCCGGGTTCCTGGTCGCCGCCGCCGAATACCTCCGCGAGCGCCACAGCGAGCTGCTCACCGACCCTGCGCAGCGGGAGCACTTCCACCACGGCACGTTCCACGGCTACGATTTCGACTCCACGATGCTGCGCATCGGCAGCATGAACATGCTCCTGCACGGCATCGAAGGCCCAGACATCCGCTACCGCGACTCGCTATCCCAAGGCGCGAACCACGACGCCGAGAAGTACAGCCTGGTGCTGGCCAACCCGCCGTTCTCCGGCTCCCTGGACTACGAGTCCACCTCGAAGTCCCTGCAGCAGGTAGTTAAGACGAAGAAGACCGAACTGTTGTTCCTGGCGCTGTTTCTCCAGTTGCTCAAGCCCGGCGGACGAGCGGCGGTCATCGTGCCCGACGGCGTGCTGTTCGGCTCCTCCAACGCCCACAAGACGCTGCGCAAGATACTCGTCGAGGACCAGAAACTCGACGGCGTGGTCAAGCTGCCCTCCGGAGTGTTCCGCCCCTACGCGGGGGTGTCGACGGCGATCCTGCTGTTCACCAAGACCAACTCCGGTGGCACCGACCACGTCTGGTTCTACGACGTCACCGCCGACGGCTACTCCCTCGACGACAAACGCAACCCCATCGACACCAACGACCTGCCCGACACGCTGGCCCGTTGGCAGACCCGCGCCACCACCGAGCGCGATCGGGTACGCACCGAGCAGTCCTTCTGTGTACCCAAAGCCGACATCGTCGCCCAGGGCTACGACCTATCCATCAACCGCTACAAAGAGATCGTCCACGACGAAATCGAACACCGCCCACCACTGGAGATCATCGCCGACATCGAGAAACTTGAGTCCGAGATCACCAACGGACTCGCCGACCTGAAAGCCATGCTTGCATGACTAAGACAGTGCGGGTCGGGGACATTTCAGAGCAGGTCAGAGGCGTCACCTACTCCAAGGCTGACGCAGTCTCGACACCCCAACCTGGATTCGTACCAGTTTTACGGGCCGGAAATATTACAGATAATGCGTTATCGCTCCACGACCTCGTATATGTACCGGCTAGTCGCGTCTCTGCCAAGCAGCGAGTCCGAAAGAACGATGTCGTCATCGCCGCCTCAAGTGGGAGTCTCGATGTGGTCGGGAAGGCGGCGCGTAGCCTGACCGATCTTGATGGCGGATTTGGAGCCTTCCTGAAGGTGCTCCGCCCGGACACCGCTGTCGTCGATCCCGCGTATTTCGGGCACTACTTCAATACGAGCAGCTACAGACGTACGGTGTCGAGCCTGGCGGCAGGTGCCAACATCAACAACCTCAAGAACGAACACCTGAACGACCTGCACATCCCGTTGCCGCCGCTTTCTGAGCAGCGTCGGATTGCTGCGATCCTCGACCACACTGACGCCCTCCGCGCGAAACGCCGCCAAGCCATCACCCACCTCGACCAACTCGCACAAGCAATCTTCCACGACATGTTCGGCGACCAACCTGCCTCGTCGTTCAAGCCGATGGTCGATATCTGTGATCGCATCACTGTTGGCGTGGTCGTGAAACCTGCCAGCCACTATGTTGAGGTTGGTATACCGGCCCTACGTACATTGAATGTAAAGCCGGGATTCATTGATATGTCTGATCTCGTCTATTTTTCCGAGGAATCGAATAACGGCATTCTAGCAAAGTCCAAGTTGCGGACTGGTGATCTTGTAGTTAGCCGGACGGGTCGTGCGGGTGTTGCGGCGGTTGTTCCAGCGGGCCTGAACGGTACCAACGCTATAGATTTAATTATCGTGACACCTGCAGCTGAACTGGTGGAGAGTCTCTATCTCGAAGCTCTTCTGAATTCGCAGTTCGGCGCGAGACTCGTCATGGATCAACAACGTGGCCAGATTCAACAACACTTCAACGTCGGGTCGCTCAAGGAGGCCCACATCCCTGTCCCAGGACTCGACCGCCAGAAGGATTTCTCAGAGCGGATTCGTCAGATTGACGCGACAGCTAATCGGGCGGCGAAGCAGTTAGCTGAACTGGATGCCGCCATCATGGCTATTCAGTCCCGCGCGTTCTCGGGTGTGTTGTGACGAACTTCGGGTTCCTCGACGCAGTTGGCTGGCGAGAGGCTGCCCGGGATTGTCGGCGTGCGGAGAGCTACCTGGGGTCTGATCCACGTTCGGCTTGTTTCTATGCGCGCCGTGCAGTGGAGCAGCTGGTGGACCATCTGTACGACGTGCTGGGCCTTCCGGTGCCGTACAAAGATGATCTCGCCGCGAAGATCAACGAGCCTGGGTTTCGGTCGAAGACCGGGGTGGGGATCGGTCAGAAGCTGAACCTGATCCGCAAGATGGGCAACACGGCGGTGCACGATGCCAGGCCGATCCCACCGCAGGCCGCCTCGGCGGTGCTACGCGAGTTGCACCACGTCATGCTGTGGGCGGCTTACCACTACTCGACACAGCCACGGGCGGTGCCGCTCAAGGCGGCGTTCGACCCCAAACTCGCCGCCAAGGCCGCCCCGCTGAGCCGCGAGGAAGTGGCGCGGCTCGCGGAGAAGTTCGCCGCCCAGGATGCCGACCACGCCAAGGAGCTGGCCGAGAAGGACGAGCTGGCGGCGGCCAAGGACGCCGAGATCACCCGACTGCAGGCCGCGATCAAGGCCGCCCAAGCGGCCAACCAGCCCGATGACCGGGATTACGGCGAAGCCGAGACCCGGGACCTGTTCATCGATGTGCTGCTCGGCGAGGCGGGCTGGCCGCTGTCGGACGCGCGGGATCGCGAGTTCCAGGTCATCGGCATGCCCAACAACGAGGGCATCGGCTACGTCGACTACGTGCTATGGGGTGCCGACGGCCTGCCGCTGGCGGGGGTGGAGGCCAAACGCACCACCCGCAGTCCGCAGGTGGGCCAGCAGCAGGCCAAGCTGTACGCCGACTGCTTGGAGGCCATGACTGGGCGGCGTCCGGTGATCTTCTACACCAACGGCTACGAGCACTGGCTGTGGGACGACGCCGCAGGCTACCCGCCCCGCCAGGTGCAGGGCTTCTACACCCGCGACGAGCTGGAGCTACTAGTTCAGCGTCGCACTACCCGAAAGTCCCTGGCCGACATCGAGATCGACTCCGCGATCGTGGAGCGCTACTACCAGCACCGCGCCATACGAGCCGTCGATGACGCGTTCACCGGTAAGCAGTGCGAGGCCCTGCTGGTGATGGCCACAGGCAGTGGAAAAACGAGAACAGTTATAGCGCTGGTAAAGCAGCTGATGGAAGCGAACTGGGTCAAGCGGGTGCTGTTCCTGGCCGACCGTACCGCGCTGGTGAACCAGGCGGTCGGCGCGTTCAAAGCTCATCTGCCGGATGCCACGACGGTGAATCTGGTGACGGAGAAGATCACTGACGGACGGGTGTACGTCTGCACGTATCCGACGATGCTGAACCTGATCAACGACACCGATGGCGGGCTGCGCAGGTTCGGGCCAGGCTACTTCGACCTGGTAGTGATCGATGAGGCCCACCGCTCGGTGTATCAGAAGTACAAGGCGATCTTCGACTGGTTCGACTCGCTGCTGGTCGGCCTGACGGCCACCCCGAAGGACGAGGTCGACCACAACACCTATCAGCTGTTCCACCTCGAAGACGGCGTCCCCACCGACGCATACTCTCTCGACGAAGCCGTCACCGATGGGTTCTTGGTGCCGCCGGTGGGGGTGTCGGTGGCCACGAAGTTCCTGCGCGAAGGCATCCGCTACGCCGACCTGACCGAGGAGGAGAAGGACCAGTGGGACACCCTCGACTGGGGCGAGGACGGGGAGGTACCTGATGAGGTGTCCTCGGAGGAGTTGAACAAGTTTCTGTTCAACGCCGACACCGTCGACAAGGTGCTGGCCGAGGTGATGGACAAGGGCTACAAAGTCGCTGCCGGGGATCGGCTGGCGAAGACGATCATCTTCGCCAAGAACACGGCCCACGCCCAGTTCATCGCCGACCGGTTTGACATCCAATACCCGCATTACGGCGGTGAGTTCGCCCGCGTCATCACCCATGCCACCGAGTACGCCCAGTCACTGATCGATGACTTCTCCACCGCCGAGAAGGCACCGCATATTGCGATCTCGGTGGACATGCTCGACACCGGCATCGACGTTCCCGAGGCCGCGAACCTGGTGTTCTTCAAGCTGGTGCGCTCCAAGACCAAGTTCTGGCAGATGATCGGACGCGGCACCCGCCTGTGCCCTGATCTCTACGGCCCGGGCCAGGACAAGAAGAACTTCCTGGTGTTCGACTTCTGCGGCAACCTGGAGTTCTTCTCCCAGGACCTGCCCGGCTCGGAAGGCTCGGTGCAGAAGTCGCTGAACCAGCGGCTGTTCGAAAGCCGACTGGGCCTGGTCACCGCGCTGGATCACGCTGCACCGCGTGAGGGTGATGATCCACCCGAAGGGCAGGGCACGAAGAGCGAGCGTGGCCTGCGGGTGGATGTGGCGTGGTCGCTGCATCAGGTGGTGGTGGGCATGAACCTGGATAACTTCCTGGTCCGCCCACACCGCCGCCTGGTGGAGCAGTACGCCAACGCCTCGGCCTGGAGCGCCACAATGAGCGCCGAGACAGCCACCGGGGTGGCTGAGGAGCTTGGTGGGCTGCCCTCGGCCAACGCCGATTCCGATGAGGACGCCAAGCGGTTCGACATGTTGATCCTGCGCCGCCAGCTCGCCCAACTCGAAGGTGACGCCCTGACCGCTGAGCGCATCCGGGAGCAGGTGCAGACCATCGCCTCGGGGCTTCTCAACCAGACCGCCATCCCTTCGGTCAAGGAACGCCAGGAGCTACTCGACGAGGTCGCCAGCGACTCGTGGTGGGTCGATGTCACGCTGCCGATGCTTGAGCTGGTGCGGCTGCGGATACGGGGGTTGGTGAAGTTCCTGGAGAAGACGAAGAAGTCGATCGTCTACTCCGACTTCGAAGACGAACTCACCCGCGCCACCCGCATCGATCTGCCGGTCACGACTCCGGGGACGAACTGGGAGCGGTTCCGCGCCAAGGCCACCGCCTACCTGCGCGCCCACGAAGACCACGTCGCCCTGCAGCGGCTGCGCCGCAACAAACAACTCACCCCCGACGACCTGACTGCTCTGGAGCAGATGCTGCTCAACAGCGGGGCAGGCGACACCGCCGACATCGACCAAGCCGCACAGCAGGCCCACGGGTTGGGGTTGTTCATCCGCTCCCTGGTCGGCCTCGACCACCAGGCCGCAGTCGACGCCTTCAGCACCTACCTGGACGCCAGCCGGTTCAGCGCCGATCAGATCAGGTTCATCAACCTGATCGTCGACGAGCTGACCGCCAACGGGGTCATGGAACCCGCCCGACTCTACGAATCCCCCTACACCGACCACGCTCCGACCGGACCCGACACCGTCTTCGCCGATGCCGATGTCGACACGATCGTCGCCATCCTCAAGAGCGTGAAGGCCAACGCGGCACCGGCGGTGGTGGCGTGAGCGCAGTGCCCCTGGACAAGAAGACGCGTGTGCGGCTGGCCCTATCCGTCGTGGACAGGCTTAACGATAATGATCTCGACCTCCCATCGGTCAATCTCATCCTCGGCACTTACGGGCTGGAGACTCTGAGCGGTGATTTCGACGGACCCGGCATGCATGACGTTGTGGGTGCCGCTACCGACGAACAACTGGTTGAGATTGCGGAGTACTTCGAGTTGGAGACACCGGGTGATGCGGTGCCGAAAGCCCGGGTGTCAACCGTCGGCGCTGCCCGTTCCCTGTTCATTTTTGGTTCGCACCTAACCGCACACAAGGTCCTCGTCGGTGGGGTGCGTGAACACCTTCTGTGCTACGGCATCGATCTGTTCGTCGCCCACGACACTATCGAGCACGACAGGCTCTGGCAGGAGGAGATCGAGAAGGCGCTTGACCGCGCTGATGCTGGTCTGGTGTTCGTGCATGCTGGTCTCCGGGATAGCGATTGGTGTGACCAAGAAATCGGGTGGCTGCAAGGTCGACATGTACCTGTCATGGCGTTGAAGTTCGATGCCACTCCATACGGGTTCTTCGCCAAGCATCAGGCCCAGCCCGTCCGGTCTGGCACACCGGCAGCCGAAATAGCGGAAATGATCGTAGATCGAGTAGCAGTGAGACCTGAGTTGACCGTTAGCCTCGCCGCGTCTTTGGTGGCTGCCATGTCCTCGTCGCCGAGTTTCGCTCGGACTGACGCCATATGGAAGCGGCTCCGAGAGTCGACATCCCTTGACGCAGACTTGTGTTCAAAGCTCCTTGAAGCGACGAAGGCGAATAACCAAATTTTCTGGGCAAGCTCGCCGTGGGACGATCGGCAGCCCTACCCGCGCGTGATCACCCAGTTTTTGCTCCGTCAACCAGGCGCTGCCGTCGTCGCAACGGACATCAACGCATATTCCGAGTACTTGGACGAGCAGGACGCTGAGACGTGACAGCGGGTGGGGGAGACGCCGTAGAGCTAGTACCTGCCGCGTGTCGGGTGCTGTTGACGCGGTCAACATCAGTCGATATTTCCCCAGGTTATGACGTGTGCTCTGGCGTCGTTTCCTGCGCCGACAAACATGCATAAGTGCAGGTCGCAAACAGTTTTGAGATGTTTCAGCTATAGGGTTCGAGTCCCCTTAGCTCCACTCATTTCGATGGGTATCGGCGTTCAATCTGAGCTGTTTGCGCAGACTTGCGGCTGGGCCGCTTGGTGAACAAAGAGTCACAACGCCCTAGCCGCATCGTTACGGTAACGAGTCAATTGGCCGGAGCGGTTACTTACAAGCCTGTGATACGGTTCTTTTGCAGTCAGAGGATTGCGGGTCCGGGGGGGCTGGATACTAATCATCGGAGTTTACGTGAAGAGCCTCGGGAGAATCGGTAAAGCGATATTCGCCGGTGTCGGCTTTTATGCAAGCGGGTTGATTCTGAGCGGTCAGGCAGGTGCTGTGCCCGTCGCGCACCTGCCCCTTGGGGGGCCGGTGTGTGCGGGTGGTGTGATCGCTCAAACATCCGGTGACGGTGGGGCGGCGGCCGCGCCGGTGGGAGCGGCCGGCGCGGTGCCGTGCGCGGCTGACCTGACCACTCTTGCTGGTCCTGTGCCTATGGCGTTGCCGGGACCGGTGCCCCCGATTCCGATTGCCCCGATCCCGGTGGTGCCCGGATTTCCGCCGCCGGTGCCGCTGGTGGCGCCGGGGCCGGCCGGGGCCGCCGCGGCCAGTCCTCTGGTGGGGCTGGCGGCAGACGCCGCCAGTGCCCCGATCGGCCTGGCTGGCGGCACTAAATAAAACGTGCCAGAAGAGGGCCCGCGAACATTGTGTTGGCGGGCCTTTTTCTGTTGCGGAGTCATTCTGAAATTGCTCGTCGGGAATTTATTTGTAGAACCGTTATTACAGTGCGACCGTACCGTTACGAAAGGCTGTTATTGAAAACGGCGTGGACGGCGCGATTACGGTTTCACCAGCCGGCGCGGAGTGCCGGCGCAGTATCCGACGATGTCGTCGACGATATCGCGATAAAACACGTTCATGCAGTTCTCGGTCACGTAGCCCAGATGCGGGGTCAGCACGGTGTTGCCGAGCGTGGTCAGCGGGTGCCCGGCCGGCAGCGGCTCCCGGTCATAGACATCGAGCCCGGCGCCACGGATCCGGTTGGCGCGCAGCGCGTCGATCAGCGCTGCCTCATCGATCAACCCGCCGCGTGAGGTGTTGATCAGGATCGCGCTGGATTTCATCGCGGCCAGCTCATCGTGACCGATGAGTCCCCGGGTTGCCTGGGAGAGCACCAGGTGGATCGAGACGACATCGGCGGTCTCGAACAGACTGCGCCGGTCCAGTAGCTGCGCCTGAGCCTCGGCGGCCCGCTCGGGGGTCAGGTGTGGGCTCCACGCCGTCACTCGCATGCCGTAGGCGTGGCCGACCGCGGCGACCAGCCGGCCGATTCGGCCCAGCCCCACCAGCCCGAGCGTCGCACCGGCCAGATCAGCCCCAACGGTCTGCTGCCATCGGCCAGCCCGCAGTGCCGCGTCCTCGACGATCAGATGACGTTGCAGGGCGTGGATCAACGCCCAGGTGAGTTCGACGGTCGGCGTGATAGCGCCGCCGGTCCCGCACACGGTGATTCCGAGCCGGTGGGCGGCGGCCACGTCGATGGCGGCGTTGAACGGCCCGGTGGTGACCAACAATTTCAACGACGGCAGCGACGACAGCAGATCGGCGTCGATCGGCGTGCGTTCGCGCATCGCCACCAGCACTTCGCGGTCGGCCAGCCGGGCGACCAGTTCGTCACCGGGAGCGAGGTGCTCGCGGATCGCCAGCAGATCGATGGGCCGGGGGATGGGCGACCAGTCCACCGTGTCGGCGATGCCCTGGTAGTCGTCGAGCACCGCGATACGTAGCGGTGGCGGGGAGGCGGCCACGTTCAGAACGCATCTGGGTCGTGCTGGACCGATTCGGGGACGGGATGCTGATAGAGGCGAGAGGCGTTCTCCCAGGTGAACTTCCGGATCACCTCAGCGGGAAGGTCGCCGATCTCCTCGTGAATCACCCGCTGGGTGTTCGGCCACGTCGAATCGCAGTGCGGGTAGTCGGCTTCCAGCATGATGTGGTCGGTGCCGATGCGCTCGTGCTGGCAGAACGACGACTGGTCCTCGACCGCGCAGAACCAGAAGTTGCGTTGCAGCACCTCGGCAGGGGAGAGCGTCTCGCCGAGCGCCTTCCAGGTTCCGTACATCTCGTGATAGCTCAGCATGTGGTCGAGGCGGTCCAGTAGCCCTGCGACCCAGCCGATCCCGCCCTCGGACAGGCAGATCTTCAATTCGGGGAAGCGGCTAGGCAACCCGGAGTACAGCCAATCGACCGCAGCGGAGATGGCGTAGGCGAAGAACAGCACGCCGGCCACGTCGGGCGGTGCATCGTCGGTGGTGGACGGTGAGGTGCCCGACGACCCGATATGCAGATTGACCACGGTGCCTGTTTCGGCGCAGGCGGCGATCATGGGGTCCCAATGTCCGGAGTGGATGGTCGGCAGCCCCAACATGGCCGGATTCTCGCTGAAAGTGATGGCGCGAAAGCCTCGTTCGGCATTCTCGTAGATCATCGCTGCCCCGACTTCGGGTTCCAGCAGCCAGGGCAGCTGACAGCCGATGATGCGGTCGGGGTAGGAGCCGGCCCACACCTCGTGGTGCCAGTCGTTCCACGCCCGCACTGAGGCCAGCGCGAGCTCACGGTCGCCGGTGGTCAGTTGCAGGCGCTGACCGGCGAACCCGGGCAGGAAGGAGGGGAAGTTCAGTGAGGCGTAGACGCCGTTGAGGTCCATGTCCTTGATGCGTGCATGGATATCCCAGGCGCCGCGGCGCATCTCGTCGAATCGGGCCGGCTCGAAGCCGTACTCCGACACCGGACGCCCCACCACGGCGTTGAACCCGACGTTGGGCAACGATTGGCCGTCATACATCCAGGTCTGGCCACCGGTGTCGGTCTCGACCACCCGCGGCGCCCGGTCGGCCAGTTTGCGTGGCACTCGGCCGAGGAAGGTGTCTGGAGGTTCGACGATGTGGTCGTCCACCGAGATCACCGTGTACCGCCGTTGTGCGCGTGGCGGTTCGGGCAGGAAGGTCACGGTGCGCTGCGCTCCGGCCTTGGCGGTGGTGAAGCTCAGGTCAGCGCTGAGCTCGTCGATCGATTTCATGGGCGCTACTCCAGCACATGTCGGTCGGCCTTGATGGTCATGCGGGCCGCGCCGGCCCAGTACACATCGGCGGCGCGTTCGATCAACGACGCCTGCATCCCGGCCATGTCGGACCGTTTCATCGGCGTGGGCGTCCGGCCGGTCAACATGACGTGATAGGCCAACTTGCACACCCGCTCGATGGTGGCCGAACGATAGACCGCCTCGGCCAGCGTGCGGCCGGTGGCGATCACCCCGTGCGACGCCAGGATCGCCAGATTCGCGCTACCGATGCGGTCGGCCAAATCCCGGGCCCGCGCAGCGGTGTCCACCTCGCCGTCGTAGTCCTCGACGAAGCAGAGGTCGTCGAGGAAGAGCGAGCCGGTCTGGTGAACAAGGTCGGGCAGTGTCTGCAGCGATGCCAACAAGCTCACGTAGTACGGGTGGTTGTGGATCACCACGCGTGCGTCGGGGCGGACGCGGTGCAGTTCGGTGTGGATATGAATGGCGGGGGTGACATCCCAGCGGCCCGCGACGACGCGGGCGTCCTCGTCGACGGTGCAGATGTCGGAGGCGGTCAGTTCGGCCCACCACAGTCCCCACGGATTGACCAGCATCTCGGTATGACCGGTGGGCTGCCAGGTGATGTGGCCGGCCATGTTCTCGGCGAAGCCGATGTCGGCGAGATGGCGAAACGCGACGGCCAGCGCCTGGGCGTTGGTCAGCTCGACGCCGATCGGCGGGACCACCGACGGCGACCAGACCGCCGAGCCGCCGAGACGGGCGCACTGGACGTCGACGGACTCCGTCATGAACAAATCATATGGAAATAAGGGGCGCCGTCAACGCTGTCGACGCGTTCCTCACAGCTCGGGATATCCAGCGCTGGGGACCCCCCGGGGACGAACCATGGCTGGGTCGACGATCCCGGAGCGGCCGGGGTAGTGCTGGGCGTGCAGCAGGTGTGCCGCGGCGAGGTCCCGGGCCCGTTGGGCGTCGCCGACGTCGATGGCGTCGATTACCTGACGGTGGTCCTCCAAGACGGCACGCCGTTCCGGAACGGGCACCGTGGAATGGTCGGTGACCTGACTGGACCAGCTTTGCTCGTGAGCCGACCACAGGGCTTCGAGCGCGCCCGCCATGACGAGCATGGTGGCGTTGCCGCAGTGCGTGACGAGCGCCTCGTGGTAGCGGCGACTGGCGGAGGTGGCCTTCTGCAGGTCGTCGACCGCGGCCACCGATTCCTCATGCAACTGCCGCAAAATGGGCACCACCGTGCTCTTACGGTCCGGGCGCCCCGCGCACAGTGCCGCACAGGCCGGTTCGACTTGCAAAAGCGCGGTCCCGACGTCGGCGAGACTGACCTGTTGCGCGCCCAACACCAAGCCCATGGTGTAGGCGACATTTGCTGGAGTGGGCCGATGGATCACCGCGCCGCCCCGTTTGCCGCGGCGCACCGTGAGCAGTCCTTCGGCCTCGAGGATACGCATGGCCTCGCGCAGGGACGGCTTACTGATGGCGAACTCGACCAGTAGCTCGTCCTCTTTGGGGAGCACATGATCGTCGGTCAGCTCGCCAGCGAGAATGCGCCGACGGAGCTCGTCGGCGACCTGTTCGGCGAGCCGCCGGAAGCGAACGGTGGGTGCTGCCACGGGTCGAGTGTGCCAGAGGAAGCCCGATTCCTCCGGTTCCTCGAATCCCTCACTTCCAAATGATTCGTGGCATACGATCGCGCTGCGAGAAGGGGACCATGGCGTGCAGCACTGGACTGTCGGTGACATTGACATCCACGCGGTGCCGCAGGCGCTCATCCCGATCCCACCCGCCCTGCTGTTCGCCGGAGCACTCGAGCGTTGTGCGGACGACTCCCTGGCGGACTACTGCGACGCGTCGGGCAACATCTTGATGGCGATCCAGTCCTACCTGATCGCGTCCGAGGCGTCGCGCGTGCTGGTCGATACCTGCTTCGCCGAAAGCTTCCTGCGCAGCCGGAACATCCCGGACCGCTTCGAGGAGTCGTTGGCGGCCACCGGATTTAGTCCCGGTGACATCACGGCGGTGGTGTGCACGCATCTGCACCGCGATCACGCCGGTCGCAACACCGTCGAGCAAGACGGGCAATGGGTGCCGAGGTTCGCGGGCGCCGACTACCTGGTGACCGCGGCCGAACACGCGCATTGGCGTGAATTCACCGGTGAGGACCGGGTGGCGCCCGAATGCGTCGCGCCGCTGGCACAGCACGGCAGGCTTCGGTTGGTCAGGCCGGATCATCAGCTGACCGAGGCGGTCCGGCTCGTCCCTACCGCCGGTCACACCCCCGGCCACGTGTCGGTGCGTATCGAGTCCGCCGGCGCGGTCGCCTACATCACGGGTGACGTCGTGCACCATCCGGTCCAGATCGGCGACCCCGAGATCAGTGCCCGGCCCGACGTCGACGCCAGCGCTGCTCGCGCCAGCCGGGTGGACCTGCTGCGCCGCGTCGCCGACGAGCGGGCGCTGCTGCTCGGATCACATTTCGCCGCCCCCTCGGGCGGCTACATCAACAGCGCCGGTGCAGGTTTGGCGTGGCAACCGCTGGTAGAGCGAGAGGGAGCACGATGACCGAGACACAGCACCTACTTCCGGAGGGGTTCGACTTCACCGACCCCGCACTCATCGGCGAGCGGATCCCGCACGAGGAGTTCGCGCTGCTGCGCAAGGCCGAACCGATCTGGTGGAACGCCCAGCCCTTCGGCGCCTCTGGTTACCCCGATGAGGGCTACTGGGTGGTCACCAAGCACGCCGATGTGCGGGCGGTGTCGCTGCAGGACGAGGTGTTCTCCTCGCACGAGAACACCTCGCTGATCCGGACGAACACGACCGAGAATCAAGAACTGCACGACGCCAGCCGCGACAACATCATGTTGTTCCTCGACGGACCCAAGCACGCCAAACTGCGCCGCATCGTCTCGCGCGGATTCACTCCTCGAGTGGTTGCCGGGATGCGGGATTCACTGGACCGTCAAGCCCGCCAGATCGTCACCGCCGCCGCCGAGCACAACACCGGCGACTTCGTCACCGAGGTCGCCTCGCAGCTGCCGTTGGCGACCATTTGCGAGCTGATCGGCGTTCCGGCAGACGAGCGCCAGCAGGTCTTCGACTGGAGCAATCGGCTGGTAGGCGGCGGCAACGGCGAAGTGGAGGCCGCCGCCGACGGGACGCAAGCCGCCGCCGAACTGTTGGGCTACGCCTATCAAATGGCCGAAGACCGCAAAGCGCATCCGCGCGACGACATTGCGACGGCCCTGGTGACCGCGACCATCGACGGCGAAGAGCTCACCGCGCTGGAATTCGGTTACTACGTGATGATGTTGATGGTGGCCGGCAACGAGACCACCCGCAACGCCACCTCGCAGGGGATGCTGGCGTTTTTCGATCACCCCGAGCAGTGGCGGCTGTACGTCGAGCAGCGCCCCACCACCATGGCCGACGAAGTGGTCCGCTGGGCGACGCCGGTCATCTCCTTCCAGCGCACCGCGTTACGCGATGTCGAACTGGGCGGAGTGCAGATCCGCAAAGGGCAGCGGGTCGGCATGTTCTACGGCTCGGCCAACTACGACGACGAGGTGTTCGACGACCCGTTCACGTTTAACATCCTGCGAAGCCCGAACCCGCATGTGGGTTTCGGGGCGCAGGGCGCGCACTACTGCATCGGCGCCAACCTCGCTCGCATGCAGATCAACCTGATCTTCGGTGCGCTGGCCGATATCATTCCCGACATCCACCAGCTGGACCGCCCATCACGGTCGGTGCTGCCCTGGATCAACGGGATCGATGCTATGCCGGTGGAATTCGGCAACGCTGGGACGTCCTAGCGGGCGTCCCAGCGGCCTGCGTCACTCCTTGATGATCACCGGGTCGCCGATGTTGACCCGGTCGAAGTACCACTCTGCGTCGGTGGGGCTCAGGCCGACGCAGCCGTGGCTGACGTTCTCCAGCCCCAGCGAGTGCAGTGCCCAGGGTGCGGAGTGGACGTAGAGCCCGCGCCGGGTGATACGTACCGCCTGCTCGACCTCGAAGCGGTAGCCCTCGGCCGAGTCGATCGGGATCCCCACGCTGCTGGAGTCCATCACGACTTTGCGGTCCTTGCCCAGCACGGTGTAATTGCCGGTCGGAGTCTCGTATTCGGTCTTGCCCATGGTGGCGGGCATGACGCCGTCTTCGCCCCAATGCGGGCGGTGGTGCGGCGTCGGCAGCGGGCCGGCTTCCTCGCTGTCGCCGTCAACGGTCACGGTGAAGGTGTGTGCCGAGATGCTGGCGACGCCCACCACCTTTGCGCCCGTGCTGAAGTCGACAGAGAGCTTGCCCACCGACAGGGCCACGGTGCTGTGCGCCGGCCAGTAGTGGTCGGGAACCCACTGCACCTCGGTGTCGTCGACCCAGTCAAACGTTCCGGTCATCGGCGGGGTGGACCGCACCGCGATAGTGCGCTCGGTTGCCCGGCGGTCGATCACCGGTGCGGAGAAGGTCACCACGACCGGGTGCGCCACCCCGACGAGCGCACCCGATGCCGGCTGGATCGAGGCGATCCCCGCGCCGGGCGGCTGGCTGGCCGCGGCCGAACTTGTTCCGGGCGGCGTCACGAGCGTTGTGACCGCGACCCCGAGTACCACCATTGCTGAGCGCACCGATGTCCACATCGTCGGCATACCTTCCCGATCTTCTTACTTGGGTTATCGCCGTTGATGGTAGGGAGATTCACGTCGCTAAGCCTCGCGCACATGCCTACGAGTCGGTCAAGGCTTCATTAAGATTTGGACACGGCCCGCACCCAGCGGCGTCAGCAGCAGCGCGCCCCGGGATCACCGTCGTGACGGCGCCGCCAGTAATCGCGCTCGGAGAGCACCGGCTCGCCGGGATGGGCGCGGCGGCGGTACTCCAGGTAGCGGTGGTAGTGGTTGTCGCCCAACAGCGATGCCCAGTACCAGCCGACGTGCCGTACGGCCCGGGCTAGCCCGGGCAGCGGGCGTCCCATTGCGCCTGCACCTTTCGTTCGGCCGCCGTCGGGATCAGCCCAGCAGGCGCGAACCGCCGCGATGGCACCGGCGGCGGCTCAGCGGGCGATGCCGCGCCGCGAATCGACCGGAGCGACAACACAAATCCGGCTACCACCACCACCGCCACCACGGAGGCGAAGACAATCGACAAGGTGCCCTGGACGAAGGGATTGCGGACGACGTCGTGCAGTTGCGCCGGGTTGGCCGCCGATCCGTAGGACGTTTCGCCGGACCGTTCGGCGGCCCGATAGGCGAAGTGCTGTGTCCAGTAGCCCACCCGCGGATCGCCGGAGAAGATCTTCTGCCAGGAGGCCGTCATGGTGACCGTCAGGTCCCACAGCAGCGGGATGCCCGGGATCAGCGCCCATTTGAGGCCTGATCTCCGGTTGCCCTTCTTGATCACGATCACCGTCACCACCGTCAGCGCGATCGCGGCCAGCAACTGGTTGGCGATACCGAACAGCGGGAACAGGGTGTTGATCCCGCCGAGCGGATCGGAGACGCCCATCAACAAGATCGAACCCCAGCCCGCGACCACGGCCAGGCTGCACACCCACGCCCCGATCCGCCAACTCGGGTTGGACAGCCGCCGCAGCGGACCGCCCAGGTTGCTCAGCGCGTCGGAGAGCATGAAGCGGGCCACCCGGGTGCCGGCGTCGACGGTGGTCAGAATGAACAACGCCTCGAACATGATCGCGAAGTGGTACCAGAAGGCCTTGAGGCCCGGTCCGCCGAACACTCGCCCCAGTACGTCGGCCATTCCCAGCGCCAGCGTCGGGGCTCCGCCGGTGCGCGACACGATTGACTGTTCCCCGACCGCGGCGGCGGCCTCGGTGATCTGGTCGGCGGTCACCGGGGACCCGCCGAGTCCGAGTCCGTTGACGTAAGCGGCGGCGCTCGATGCGGTACCGCCGGTCGCGGCGACCGGCGCATTGAGGGTGAAGAACAGGTGCTGGTCCAGGATCGAGGCGGTGATCAGCGCCATCATTGCCACGAAGGACTCGGTGAGCATGCCGCCATAGCCGATCAGCCGCATCTGACTCTCTTTTTCGAGCAGTTTCGGGGTGGTGCCCGAGGCGATCAGCGAATGAAATCCGGACAGCGCGCCGCACGCGATCGTGATGAACAGGAACGGGAACAGCGACCCGGCGAACACCGGCCCCTCGCCGGTGCGGGCGAACTCCGAGACGGCCGGCGCGGCCATCAGCGGCCGGGCAATCAGGATGCCGACGGCCAGCAGCACGATGGTGCCGACCTTCATGAACGTCGACAGGTAGTCGCGCGGCGCCAGCAGCAACCACACCGGCAGCACCGAGGCGGCGAAACCGTAGCCGATGATGCACCAGGACAACGTCACCGGGGACAACGTGAACCATGCGACCCCCCAAGAGGTTTCGGCGACCCACTTGCCCGACGCGACAGCGCCCAGCAGCGCGACGATGCCGATCAGGGAAACCTCGGACACTCGGCCTGGCCGCAGGAACCGCAGATAGAACCCCATGAACAGGGCGATCGGAATCGTCATCGTGATGGAGAACACGCCCCAGGGGCTGACCGCCAATGCCCGCACCACGATCAGTGCCAGCACCGCGATCAGGATCACCATGATGGTCAGCACGCCGATGATCGCGGCGGCACCGCCGATGGTGCCCAATTCCTCGCGGGCCAGCTGTCCCAAAGAGCGGCCCCGTCGGCGTACCGAGCACCACAGCACCAGATAGTCCTGCACACCGCCGGCCACCACCGCGCCGATGATGATCCAGATGGTGCCCGGCAGATAGCCCATCTGGGTGGCCAGCACCGGGCCGACCAGCGGGCCTGCGCCGGCGATCGCCGCGAAATGATGGCCGAAGAGCACTCGCCGGTCGGTCGGCAGATAGTCGGTGCCGTCCTCGAAGATCTCCGCAGGCGTGGCGTGGTCGTCGCGCGGGCGCACGATCTTGCGTTCGATAAACCTTGCGTAGAAACGGAATCCGATGATGTAGGTGCAGACCGCGGCGATGACGAACCACACCGCGTTCACCGACTCGCCGCGGGCGAAGGCGATCGATGCCCACGCCACCGCCCCCGCGACGGCCAGCGCAGCGAACACCAGCTTGTGACGTGCCGATATGGGGGAGCGGTCGATGACTGCCACCGCGGGCAGCTCAGGGTCGGTGTGCACATACGTCACCGGCCCGTCGTGTCGCTCGACTACCTCTGACGCCGTCGGTGCGGCCACGGGTTCCTCCTGGGGGCCTTCTGTTATGCCCGAGGGCAGCGGTTTCCGAGCGGAACGATAACTTGTCCTAGATTCTCAACTAGGAGATTTCAGGTAACGGTGTGCCGACGGAGCTGACGTCGCCGTGCTCGCTCGACAGGGCTAGGAAGGCCAGCAGGTCGCCGACGGCGTCGGCGGCGCTTTTCACCCGCTGGACATCACCGACTTCGACACCGCCGAGAAGACCCTCGCGGACGCCGGGATTGCCGTGGCGGCGTTAGCGTTCAGGCCGCCACCCGACTACTGTCGCCCCAGCACCTGTCGTAAGTTGCGTCTCTACCGTCGCAGTTCCGGTCGCCCTTGGGAGTCCTCCTGACTTAGGTCACTATTGGTCGCCTTTTGAAACTGCGATTCGCTGACCTGCGGGTTCGCCAGGCTTAGTGCCCTGATTGGGGCACTAAGCGGGTAGTTTCGGGCAGTGGCGTACGTGAGGAAGGTGCGCACGGCTTCGGGCGCAGTGGCGGTGCAGGTCGTGCGGAAACATCGAGGTCAGCGGACGATCCTGGCGCATGTGGGGTCGGCGCACACCGATGCTCAGCTGGGGATTCTGCTCGAGCAGGCCCGCCGGATCGCGGCCGAGGACCAGGGCGTCCTCGATATCGAGGTCGCGGCCCGCACGCAATCGGTCGACGGGATCGCCGACTGGCGCACCGGCACCCTTGCGTTGTCACCGGGTGTGCCCAAAGGGAACCCGGTGCCCGCGGGGCGTACCGCGGCGACGCATTCACGCCTGCTCTACGACGTCCTCGGCGAGGTCTACGACTGGCTGGGGTTTGGTGCCGTCGACGATCCGGTGTTCCGGGATCTGGTGATCGCCCGGATAGTCGAGCCCACCAGCAAGGCCGACGCTGCCCGCGTGCTCGCCGATCTCGGTGTGGAAACGCCGTCCTATAGGACAATTCAACGTCACCTTTGCAAGGTCAACACTGGCAAGTATCGCGAGCAGATCGCGGCCGAAAGCTTTACTCACGCCGCAGACCGGGGTGGGTTGAGCCTTCTGCTCTATGACGTGACTACCTTGTATTTCGAGGCCGAGAACGAAGACGACCTCCGCAAGGTCGGGTACTCCAAGGAGCGTCGTGTCGATCCTCAAATTGTCGTCGGACTGTTGGTCGACCGTAGCGGATTCCCTTTGGAGATCAGCTGTTTCGAAGGTAATACCGCCGAAACCACCACGCTGATACCGGTCGTTACCGCGTTCGCGAACCGCCATGGCCTCGGTGACACTCCGATGGTCATCGCCGCCGACGCCGGCATGCTCTCGGCGACCAACTTGGCCGCGTTGGATGAGGCCGGGCTGGGGTTCATCGTCGGCTCACGGATGACCAAGGCGCCTGGCGATCTGGAGTCCCATTTCCATTGGCACGGAGATGTTTTCACTGACGGGCAGATCATCGACACTGTCACCCCTCGGCATGCCAACAGCACCGTCAACGACACAACCAAGCGTGCCGAACCCGTCTGGAATCCCGACGAACACACCAACGCCTGGCGGGCGGTCTGGGCGTACTCGGCCAAACGGGCACGACGCGACCAGAAGACGCTCTACGCCCAAGAGACCCGCGCCCGGGCGGTCATCAACGGGGAACGTGCCGCGAAATCCACCCGATTCGTCAAGACCGCCGCCGGCGACCGCGTCCTCGACGAGGCCGCCCTGGCCCGCGCGCAATCACTGGTCGGCTTGAAGGGCTACGTCACCAACGTCCCCACCACGGTCATGCCCGCCGGCGAGGCCATCTCCCACTACCACGAGCTGTGGCGAGTGGAACGGTCATTTCGCATGTCCAAGCACGACCTTCGTGCCCGGCCGATGTTCCACCGCACCCGCGATGCCATCGAAGCCCACCTCACGATCGTCGTCACCGCACTGGCCGTGGCCCACAACATCCAGGAACGTACCGGCCTGGCCATCGCCAACGTCGTCAAACAATTGCGGCCACTGCGCTCGGCGACCATCGCCATCAACGGGACCACCGAGACCTTCCCACCCGAAGTCCCCGAAGCCCAGCAGAAAATTCTGGCCAGCCTCAACATCCCCGAACCGGGGCACTAATACTACAGCCGTAGTTCGCTTCCGGTGAGCGGGTTCGGCGTGTTTGCGCT
>CAXYUC010000041.1:0-28179 GCA_964292075.1 uncultured Mycolicibacter sp. | reverse complement strand
GGGCGCCAGACGAGATGGGGGCCCCGCGCAACCCCACCGCAGTCGCGGGGGGAGCCCCAGGCGGGGGCCGACGATCCAACCGGGGGGCATGAGGTTCCGCCGCCGTTCCCGCCGCCGTTCCCGCCGCCGCCGGCCTTTCCGCCGCCGCCCGAGCCGCTGCCGCCGCCCGAGCCTGCACCCGCGCCCGCAGACGAGCTGCCCCCGCCACCGCCAGGCGAGCCGGCACCCCCGCCGGGACAGCCGCAGCCGGGCACCGCGACGCAGCCGTAGTGAGCTATCAGAGCTTGCGCAGCCGCAGCCTGTTGATGGAGTGATCGGCGTCCTTGCGCAGCACCAGGGTCGCTCGCGGCCGGGTGGGCAGGATGTTCTCAATCAGGTTGGGCCGGTTGATCGAGCGCCAGATGTCGCGCGCGGCGGCCACCGCCTGCTGGTCGTTCAGGGCCGCGTAGTGGTGGAAATGCGAGTCGGGGTTGGCGAACGAGGTGGAGCGCATCGCCAGGAAGCGCGAGACATACCAGTGCTCGATGTCTTCCACCCGGGCGTCGACGTACAGCGAGAAGTCGAACAGGTCGGAGATCATCAGCGTCGGCCCGGTCTGCAGCACGTTGAGGCCTTCGAGGATCAAGATGTCGGGGTGGCGGACCACCTGCTTGGCGCTGGGAACGATGTCGTAACTCATGTGTGAGTACACCGGCGCGCACACGTAGTCCGCGCCGGACTTCACCGAGGTGACAAACCGCATCAGCGCGCGACGGTTGTAGCTTTCCGGGAACCCTTTGCGGTGCATCAGGTTCCGGCGGGCCAACTCGTCATTGGGGTAGAGAAACCCGTCGGTGGTGACCAGGTCCACCCGCGGGTGGTGATCCCAACGGGCCAACAGCGCCTGCAGCACACGGGCCGTCGTCGACTTACCGACCGCGACGCTGCCCGCCACTCCGATGATGAACGGCACCGGCCGGTCCGGACTTTGGTCGTTCTGGGCCCCCAGGAATTCCGCGGTGGCGGCGAAGAGCTGCTGGCGGGCGGCGACCTGTAGGTGCAACAGACGCGCGAGCGGCAGATAGACCTCTTCGACCTCCAACAGGTCGACCTGCTCGCCGAGGCCGCGCAGTGCCACGACTTCTTCTTCGGTGAGCGGCATCGGCGTCGACATACGCAGTGTCCGCCATTGACGTCGGTCGAACTCCACGTAGGGAGTCGGCTCGCTAAGCCGCCGCATGACCATACAGTCTTGCAGTAGCCGCGACCGTTAGCCTGATCGGGTATGGAGCCCGCCGCCTTGATCCGTGAATACCTGTTGCTCGGTCTGCGCTTTGACCGCATCGAGCAGGGTTACGTCGACGCCTTCACCGGCGATCCGGCGCTGCAGCGACTCGTCGAGAACGAGCCGCTGCCCAACCCGTCCGACCTGGCCCGTCAGGCCGAGAAGCTGGTCGCGTCGCTGCCCGGCGGCCTCGATCCGGCCCGCGCCGAGTACCTGCGCGTGCACCTGCGGGCGCTGGCGTGCGCCGGGCGCAAGTTCGCCGGGGAGCAGGTCGGCTTCGTCGAGGAGGTGCGCGACTACTTCGACCTGCCGGCCATCGTCAAGGGCGACACCGACCGCTATCGCCAAGCCCACGCCCGGCTGGACGAAGCGCTGGGGGGTACTGGTCCGCTGGCCGAGCGGATGGCGGAGCACCGGCGGGCCGAGGAGATTCCGCCGGAGCGGCTGGAGGCGGCCATCCACGCCTTCTCCTCGGCACTGCGCGACCGGGTGCGGGTGGACTTCCCGCTGCCGGAGACCGAGGCCATCACCTACGAGGTGGTCACCGACAAGCCGTGGTCGGGGTTCAACTACTACCGCGGCGACTACCGCTCCACGGTCGCGGTCAACGCCGACCTCAAACAGTTGATGTCGAATCTGCCGCGACTGGTGGCCCACGAGTCCTACCCGGGTCATCACACCGAGCACTGCCGCAAGGAGGCCGGGCTGGTCGACAAGCTCGGCCAGGCCGAGCAGACCATTTTCCTGGTCAACACCCCGCAGTGCCTGATGGCCGAGGGTCTGGCCGACCTGGCACTGCATGCCGCGGTCGGGCCCGGTTGGGGCGGCTGGGCCGCCGAGATCTACGCCGACCTGGGCTTGCGGTTCAACGGTGAGCGGGCCGAAGCGGTCTCCGAGGCCGCCGCGGCACTGGCCGACGTGCGCCAAGACGCGGCGCTGATGCTGCACGACGAACATCGCGACGCCGACGAGGTGGCCGACTACCTGCGCCGCTGGCTGCTGGTCACCGATGACCGGGCCCGCCAGAGCCTGCGGTTCCTGTCCTCGCCGCTGTGGCGGGCCTACACCTCGACCTATGTGGAGGGCTACCGACTGCTGCGCGGTTGGCTGGATGCCGCGCCGCCCGGGGTGAGTCTCACCGAGCGGTTCCGGCGGCTGCTCGACGAACCGTTGACCCCGTCGCGGCTGCGGGCCGACTGACGCCCCGCGGG
Organism: uncultured Mycolicibacter sp.; assembly: GCA_964292075.1. Lineage (GTDB taxonomy): Bacteria > Actinomycetota > Actinomycetes > Mycobacteriales > Mycobacteriaceae > Mycobacterium. The sequence continues at coordinate 25,704 of CAXYUC010000041.1, read as the reverse complement.
CCGGGCCGGTCGGGTGAGTGTGCGGTTTTACACACCGGACCTCGTGATTTGCGGATAAATCCGCACAGTCGGCGCAACGGGAGCGATCGCTGGCCTGCGGCAATCGAGTGAAGGTCCGCGTGCCAAACTGGAGGGCGTGACTGCCGCACCGAACACCCGCCCCGCATCCACCATGTCGACCCCGCTGGCCGAACTCGACCCCGACATCGCCGAGCTGCTCGGCAAGGAGCTGGGCCGTCAGCGCGACACGCTGGAGATGATCGCCTCGGAGAACTTCGTGCCGCGGGCGGTGCTGCAGGCGCACGGCAGTGTGCTGACCAACAAGTACGCCGAGGGCCTGCCGGGCCGGCGCTACTACGGCGGCTGCGAGCACGTCGACGTGGTGGAGAACATCGCCCGCGATCGTGCCAAGGAACTGTTCGGCGCCGAGTTCGCCAACGTCCAGCCGCACTCGGGTGCGCAGGCCAACGCCGCGGTGCTGCAGGCGCTGATGGAGCCCGGTGACCGACTGCTCGGGCTGGACCTGGCCAACGGGGGACACCTGACCCACGGGATGCGGCTGAACTTCTCCGGCAAGCTCTACGAAAACGCCTTCTACGGCGTCGACCCGGTCACGCACCGCGTCGACATGGACGTCGTCCGGGCGCAGGCACTGGAGTTCAAGCCGAAGGTGATCATCGCCGGCTGGTCGGCCTACCCGCGCATCCTGGACTTTGAAGCCTTCGCCGCTATCGCCGATGAGGTCGACGCGACGCTGTGGGTGGACATGGCGCACTTCGCCGGGCTGGTGGCCGCCGGGCTGCACCCCTCGCCGGTGCCGCACGCGCAGGTGGTCTCCACCACGGTGCACAAGACTCTCGGCGGCCCGCGGTCCGGTCTGATCGTCGGCAAGAAGGAGTTCGCCAAGCAGATCAACTCGGCGGTCTTCCCGGGCCAGCAGGGTGGCCCGTTGATGCATGTGATCGCCGCCAAGGCCGTCGCGCTGAAGATCGCCGGCACGGCCGAGTTCGCCGAGCGTCAGCAGCGGGTGCTCTCCGGCGCGAAGATCCTCGCCGAGCGGCTGCTGGCCGCCGACGTGGCCAAGGCCGGTGTGTCGGTGGTCAGTGGCGGTACCGATGTGCACCTGGTGCTCGTCGACCTGCGCAACTCGCCGCTGGACGGCCAGATGGCCGAGGACCTGCTGCACGAGGTTGGTATCACCGTCAACCGCAACGCGGTCCCGAACGACCCGCGGCCGCCGATGGTCACCTCCGGGCTTCGGGTGGGGACCCCGGCGCTGGCCGCCCGTGGTTTCGGCGACGCCGGGTTCACCGAGGTCGCCGATGTCATCGCCACCGCGCTGGCGGCTGGTTCGGCCGCGGACGTGTCGACGCTGCGGGCCCGGGTCGCCAAGCTGGCGCAGGACTTCCCGCTGTACGACGGCCTGGAGGACTGGAAGCTGGCCTGACACGCCGCGCACCCGAGTTGACAAGATAGTGTGAATTCGGGTTACAGTTACTTTCATGGCTGAACGTCCCGTTGCTAATGCGCTGATCCGCGAGCTGGAGCCGGTGGTCGACGCGAACTTGGTCCGGCACATCGACACGGTGGACCCGTGGTACGCGCACGACTTCGTGCCGTTCGAGCAGGGCCAGAACTTCGCGTTTCTCGGCGGCCAGGACTGGGACCCGTCGCAGGTCTCGCTGCCCAAACTGATCACCGACGCCTGCGAGATCCTGCTCGTCGAGAAGGACAGCCTGGCCGGCTATCACCGTGAGCTGGTCGAGCACTTCATCCTCGAGGACAAGTGGGGGCGCTGGATCGGCCGGTGGACCGCCGAAGAGCATCTGCACGCCATCGCGCTGCGCGAGTACCTCATCGTGACTCGGGAGATTGACCCCGACGAGAACGAGCGGGTGCGCATGGAGCACGTGCAGAAGGGCTACCGCGCCGACCGCTACAGCCAGGTCGAGACGCTGGCGTTCATGGCCTTCTACGAGCGCGCGTGCGCCGAGTTCTGCCGCAACCTCGCCGACAAGACCGATGAGCCGGTGCTCAAGGGGCTGATCGGCCGGATCGCCGGCGACGAGGAGCGGCACGAGGAATTCTTCGCGAACCTGGTCGCGCACTGCCTGGACTTCGTGCACGACGAGACGGTGGCCGCGATCGCCGCCCGGGCCGCCGAGCTCAAGATCGTCGGCGCCGACATCGACGCCTACGCCGACCGGCAGGCCGGAATCGCCGAGGCCGGCATCTTCGGGCCCGACCAGTTGCGCCGGGTGATCTCCGACCGAATCAGCGCCTGGGGCTTGGCCGCACACCCCGATCTGAAGCCGTTCGTCATCGGCTGAAAACTCCGGCGCGCCTGCCCAGCGCCCACGCGCCGACGGGGGTACCGTCGCAATCGATGGCTAGCCAAACGCTTCGCTGTCTCATCGGCACCACCGGTCGTGATTACGACAGGACCGGCCCCGGTCCCGTGCCGTGCCCCCCGTCGAAATGTTCGCGCGGGGTCGCGCGTGCCCTCACCGCTGGAGCGCTTAGTGCCTGAAATCCGGACGTACGTGCTCGACACCTCCGTACTGCTGTCGGACCCCTGGGCTTGCACCCGGTTCGCCGAACACGAGGTTGTCGTCCCATTGGTGGTCATCAGCGAGTTGGAGGCTAAACGCCACCATCACGAGCTCGGCTGGTTCGCCCGCCAGGCGCTGCGCATCTTCGACGACATGCGACTAGAGCACGGTCGACTTGACCAGCCCATTCCCGTTGGGACACAGGGCGGTACGTTGCACGTCGAGCTCAATCACAGTGATCCCGCGGTGCTGCCGACCGGGTTCCGCACGGACAGCAATGACTCCCGGATCCTGACCTGCGCGGCCAACCTGGCGGCCGAGGGGCGCCGGGTCACGTTGGTGAGCAAGGACATTCCGCTGCGGGTCAAGGCCGCCGCGCTGGGCCTGGCCGCCGACGAATACCACGCCCAGGACGTCATCGTCTCCGGCTGGACCGGGATGGACGAGGTCGAGGCGACTGTCGAGGACATCGACGCGCTGTTCGACGAGGGTGAGATCGACCTGGCCGTCGCTCGGGATATGCCGTGCCACACCGGAATCCGGCTTCTCGCCGGCAGCTCGCATGCCTTGGGCCGGGTCAATGCGGCCAAGCGGGTGCAGCTGGTCCGCGGCGACCGGGAGGCGTTCGGCCTGCGCGGGCGGTCTGCCGAGCAGCGGGTGGCGCTGGATCTGCTGCTCGACGAATCGGTGGGCATCGTCTCGCTCGGTGGCAAGGCCGGCACCGGCAAGTCCGCGCTGGCGCTGTGCGCCGGCCTGGAGGCCGTCTTGGAGCGGCGCACCCAGCGCAAGGTGGTGGTGTTCCGCCCGCTCTACGCCGTCGGCGGCCAGGAACTGGGCTACCTGCCGGGCAGTGAGAACGAGAAGATGGGGCCCTGGGCTCAGGCGGTGTTCGACACCCTCGAGGGTCTGGCCAGTCCGGCGGTGCTCGAGGAGGTGCTCTCGCGCGGGATGCTCGAAGTGCTGCCGTTGACGCATATCCGGGGCCGCTCGCTGCACGACTCATTCGTGATCGTCGACGAAGCGCAATCGCTGGAGCGCAACGTGTTGCTGACCGTGCTCTCGCGCCTGGGCACCGGCTCGCGGGTGGTGCTCACCCACGACGTCGCGCAACGGGACAACCTGCGGGTCGGTCGGCACGACGGCATCGCAGCGGTGATCGAGAAGCTCAAGGGCCACCCCCTGTTCGCGCACATCACCCTGCTGCGCAGCGAGCGCTCGCCGATCGCCGCCCTGGTCACCGAGATGCTTGAGGAGATCAGCGGACCCGACCTGGGCTGAGCCCCCGGTAGGCTGCCGGGGTGGCAAAACCCTGGCATGTCGGTGTCGTTGCGATGGCCGTTGCGGTGCTCGGCGCCTGCACCAGCCATGTCCACGAGGCGTCGGCCGAACCGGTGGACTGCGCCGTGGTCAAGTGTGTGGCGCTGACCTTCGACGACGGTCCCTCGCCCTACACCGACCGACTGTTGGGGATCTTGAACGATGCCGGTGCGCGCTCCACCTTCTTCCTGATCGGCAACAAGGTGGCGGCCAACCCGGCGGGCGCCAAGCGGATCGCCGACGCGGGCATGGAAATCGGCAGTCACACCTGGGAACACCCGAACATGACCGCCATCCCGGCAGCGGATGTGCCTGCGCAGTTCTCCAAGGCCACCGACGCGATCCGCTCCGCGACCGGCGTCACGCCCACGCTATGGCGCCCGCCCGGCGGGCTCACCGACGCGGCGGTCAACGCCCGGGCCGCCGCGGCCGGACAGGCCGCGATCCTGTGGGACGTCATCCCGTTCGACTGGATCAACGACTCCGACACCAATGCCACCCGCTACATGCTGATGACCCAGATCAAGCCGGGATCGGTGGTGCTGTTCCACGACACCTACTCGTCCACGGTGGATCTGGTCTACCAGTTCCTGCCGGTGCTCAAAGCCAATGGCTACCACGTGGTTACGGTCAGCCAGCTGCTTGGCCCGCGCGCGCCGGGCAGCGTGTACGGGAGCCGGGAGAACGGGCCGCCGGTCAACGAGCTGCAGGACATCCCGCCCGCGGACATCCCGGGATTGCCGGCGACGCCGTCGCCGCCGCCGATGCCGAACTTCCCGATCACCGACATTGCCGGGGCGAATTCCGGGGGACCCAACAACGGGGCGTGACCGCATCCGGCTGGGCCGGAGGAAGCCGTTAGGACAGGCCGGACAGATCGCTGGCGATGCTTTCGAACGTGCTGATCAGTGAGAACGCTTCGAAGCCCGCAGACAGGGTGTACAGGTAGATGTCGTTGGCCAGCGGCTGGCCGATCGCGCTGAGCAGGTCACCGTGGTCGATCCCGTCGATGAACCACTGCAGATCATAGCTGGGGACGGTCACCCCGACCCCGGTGAGCACGTCGGCGGTGGGCAACAAAGCTGCGTATGCGGTGGAGAATGCACTGGTCAGAGTATTCACGATATCGGTGAAATCGGGTGTCGCACCGCTCGTGGCCACCGAGTCGAGCGCGTGGGCCCCGGCCGTCAGGGCCGTTGAGGCCGGTGATTCGATGTCGTTCATCGCGGCCTGGAATCCCGTCTGGATTCCGCTCAGTGACTCCTGGAACGCCTTGACTGTCATGTCCCAGCTAGGGAACAGGCCGAATTCGGTGGGCACATTGGCCGGTGACGTCGACCAGCCGTAGTCCGGATCGCCGTAGCCGAGGTTGACCAGCGGCGTCAGGATGGGCTGCAGGAAGTCGGCGATCGGCTTGCCGAGGTCGGGAATCGCCAGAAATGGACGCAGCAGAGGCAGATAGGGGACGGTCTCATCTGACAGCGGGATGCCGTAGTAGGTGGTGGAGGTGTCACCCGAGGTGCCCAATTGGACGGCCGATGCCAGTTGTTCGGCGGTCAAGCCCTGGTAGGTGGGGTGCACGAAATCGATACCCAGAACCGAATTCAGGTCGGCCAGGAAGTTGATGGGGTAGCGCGGGATGTCCGAGAAGCCGTCGTATGCCTGCATGTAGATCGTGCTCGGGTACAGATCGTCGGGAGTTGCCCCATTGAACGTGATACCCAGGCTGGGGACGCTCACGCCGTCCAGACGCTCGAACAGGCCGCCATTCGGCTGGTTGGGGTCGGCCAGCAACACAAAGCTGACAGCTGAACTCGGCACTTTGTCGGCGGCGAGTTCGCTCATCGTCATCGAGGAGATCGTCGAGCTCTGCGAGTCGCCGAGGACGGCGACATGATTGCCGGCGGCGACCTGCTGCTCGATCGCATTTTTGAGTATGGTGACGCCCTGGGCTTCGGATTCGTCGAGGGTCAGACTCTTGACTCCGGTGTAGAGCGCGTAATTGCCTTCCGGGGTGTACAAGGCCTGCGGGGTATACCCCGGGAAGAGCGGCTGGATGTAGAGCTCGTTGTTGGTGTTGACGTAGTCGCTTCCGGGGATCGGATCGCCGCTGCCGCCGATGATGAAGGCGATGTTTTGGCCACTGGTCAGCTGGATCGGCGGCGTACGCACGCCGAGCGGTGCTTCCGCAGCGGCGGGCAAGGCGATCAGGCTGGTGCCCGCCAGGGCGATCCCGGCGGTCACGTAGGGGCGGACTGCGAACGTCACGATGATCTCCTTGAGCAGGCTTTCTGAATGTGTCGTTGTCGCGGAATCGACGGCCCGAAATGGCAACCGTTCACTCTCAGTGCGATATCAACAAAATTACATGCGGAACTCATTGGATAGCTATGTTATGAACTCCGAGGCTGGTTGAGCGCGCGGCGTCAGATTTTGGAGTCCGCTACAAATTCCATCGCGGACCGCTCGAGTGCCCACCACACCTCCACCAGTACCTCCGGGTCGTGCAGATCGGCGCCGGTCAGCTCTTCGAAGCGGGCCAGCCGGTAGCGAACGGTGTTCTGGTGGACGAACAGCTGCCTGGCTGCCTTCTCTACGTGAAGACCGCAGGCGAAGTAGGCCCGAAGTGTTGAGACGAGTTCCCCGGATGCCCCCTTTTTCCGAAGCGGTTCCAGATAACGCAGGCGCAACCAGTCGCCGACATCGGTATCGGCCGCGACCGCCGTGCGCACCCCCAGAGATCTGATGTCGTGTGCGCCGCGGAATCCGCAGGCGAGCGCCGTCATCAGTGCTCGCGTGGCGAGGCGATATGACTCGGGCAGCTGGTCAAGTGGGCGCGGTGGTCCGTAACCGACGACGGCGTCGACGTTGGCCGGTGGCGGCTCGCGGAGGAAGCCGGCGATGTCGCCGTCGACCAGCGCGTACACGCCGCTGCACTGCTGGGTCGAGTCGCCGAAGCCCAAAACGTGCTCCAGTTCGTGCACCGAGGTGCCCGCTACGCCGCGCGCGCGTACGGCAATATATGTGCCGGTGGGGTCCAGCCCGAGGGCTTCCGCGGCGACCTGTATGTCGGCGGCCGGCATCTCACCGAACAAGACACCGCGTGCCAGTTGGGCGCCCTGGCCGCGTTCGGCGTACCGGAGAGCGAATTCGGCCTTGCGGTGCGCTTCTGCGGTCACCACCATGGCGACGTCGGACCAGGCAAGGCCGGACCGGATCGACTCCAGTACATGGGTGTCTTCGATCCCTAGTCGTTGGCCCACTTCGTGTGCGTAGCCGATGATTGCTTCGATGCCGATTCGCCAGGCCCGGAGCAGGTCGGCGATCGGAACCCCTTGTTGCGCACGTTCCTCCCCGACCGAGGCCAGTTCGCTCAGTTCCGCCTCGTTGACCGACGTTCGTCCCGACCGGGCTGATCTGAGGACCTGCTCGATGTCGAGCCGCAATCCAGCGTCGAGGCTTTCGGTATGCAACGTTCGGTATGAGGGAATCGCAGCCAGGGCGGCATCGCGACAGCGGCTGACGAGTTCGTCAATGTTCGCGCTGAGCGTGTCGAAAAGCAGATTGGCGGCCGGGATCATCCTGGGCGCCCCGGTAGGTGCGTCGTCTGGATCAAGCATGTCTGCCCGTTCGTTGGTGCATGACGGTCCGTTGTACTCGGGTAGAGAACGCCGAGGGTCGTCTCGTCGACGCGTAGGCAATCAGGGGCCCGTACTGGTTTTGTCGAATGGTCGATGCGCCGCCTTGCAGCGCAAATTTGGCTGTCTACCAGAACAGATGGTATCGGCGATTCCAGGTGTCGGCAGTGACGAACTGCCGTATGAAGATCTGATGCTCGCAGGTGGCTTGACACTTTGACACAAAAATATAGTCTTTGTGTCAAGCGAGCCGAGGAGGCCACAGATGACGGCAGCGACCAGTCATGTCACCGGCATCGACCCCGCCACTCGGGTTCGCCCGAAAGTGATGGCCCAGTTCCGCAAGCACTCCGGCAGCGTGTTGTCGGGCCTGTTCGGCGCCGCGGCGTTCGACGAGGTGGCATTGGTACCAGTGGCAGCCGCGGTGGACAAGACCGGGCGCTTCGAACGTAACTTCACCGACCGCGCCATTCGCAGCGGATTCTCTGCGCTGCTTGCCATCTGGGGCGATGCCGAGGACCGCGCCGCCGAGGGCGAGCGCCTCAAGCGGATGCACCGCGACGTGCACGGCCACGGCAAGGGTGACTTCGCCGATGTCCGCTACAGCGCTCTGGACCCGCACTTGTGGAATTGGATCGCGGTCAGTGGCATGTTCGTGACCCTCAATTCGTTCACCCCGGTCACCGGCATCAAATGGAACGACGCCGAGCGGGAAGCGGCCTACCAGCAACTGGTCGAGGCGTTCCGGGCGATCGAGCTGCCCGGCAGGGCCGGCAAGTTCCCCGCCACCTACGCCGAGGCCGCCGAGTACTACGACCAGATGGTGCAGACCGACCTGGCGGCCAACCCGTTCTTGGATCGGGTCACTGCCGGCCTGGGCACGTTGCCGCTGCCGTCGGCGCTGCCCGCCCCGGTGCGTGCCGCGGCAGCTCCGCTGTGGTCGGTCCTCAGTGCGGGGGCCGGTCGCGTGGTGAAGATCTGCTCGTTCGGGATCATGCATCCCGGAGTCCGGGAGCTGACCGGCTTTCGGTGGCGGTCGCACCACGACATCGAATTCAACTTCTACAGCCAGCTGCTGCAGATGGCGTGGCGGGTCTTGCCCGATCGCGTCGTCCTGGTGCCGCTGGCCTACAACCGGCTGCAGTACGAGAAGCTGGTGAAGATGCACCGCTCGGTCGCGCTGGATTCCTTTGCGCCGCCGTCCGGCTGCCCGATGGGATGACACACTGGTGCCGATGACATCGCGACGCAGTACCGCGAGCCCAGCCGAGCAAGAGGCGGCCATCCTGAAAGCGGCCGCCGAAGAAGTCGGGCTGGTCGGGGTGGGCCGCGCCAGCCTCGATGTCATCGCCCGCCAGGCCGGGGTCAGCCGCAGTACCTTGTACCGGCGCTTCCCGACTCGGGACGCACTGATCACCGAGCTCGGGCGCCGGGCCTTCGACAATGCGATGGTTCAGCTGCGCACGGTCGCGGTGGACTCCGGGCCGAAAAACGCGGCGGTGGCGGCGTTTCGTGCCGGGTTGCGGCTACTCACCACCGATCCGGTGGTGCGCAAGCTGCTCCGGCTGGACGCAGGTGTACCGATGATGGCCGGGATGTACCAGGAGGCCGAAGCATTCCTGGACAGCGCGTCGAGCGCGATGGCCAAGGCGCTACGCGCCGCCGGGGCCACCATGCCCGACGCCGACCTGGTGGCCGCCGCCGAATTGCATGTGCGCCTGGCTGCTTCGATTGCCCAAGTGCCGACGTCGGTGCTCGACCCGGGTGACGAGCAGGCGGTCAGTGCCTATGCGCAGAAGTATTTGGCGCCGCTGATCTGGTAGCCGCCGGGGCGGAACCGAGACGAAGAACCACAGCCGCCGAGGCCAGCGAGAACGCCCCGACCACCCAGAGTGCGGCCTTGCCGTCGCCGGTCAGATCCGTCAGCCAACCCGTCACGTAGGGCCCCCCGAAGCCACTGATGTTGCCCAGCGAGTTGATCAACGCGATGCCCCCGGCCGCCGCGGTTCCGGTGAGGAACGTCGAGGGCAGTGCCCAGAAAACCGGCATCGCGCACATGATCGAGCACGTCGTCACCGTGATCGCGACCATGGCCAGATACGGGTTCGCCATGTACAGCGCCGCCGGAATACTGATGCCGCCGGCGATCGCGGGAATCGCCACATGCCAGACGCGCTCGCCCGTCCGGTCGGCGTGGCGAGCCCAGGGCACCATCACGATCGCCGCGATGGCGTAGGGAATGGCGGTCACCAGGCCGCGCCCGACGATGCTCAAGTGGCTGCCGTACTGCTGCTGAAATCCGGCGATGATGGTCGGCAGGAAGAACCCAACGGCGTACAGCCCGTAGACGATCCCGAAGTAGACGAACGCCAGGGCCAGGATCCGGGGGTGGCTGAGCGCCTTGCGCAGCGGCCAGTGCTGACCGGCTTCGGCCGCCGCGCGTTCGTCGGCCAAGGTGGTTTCCAGCCACTGTCGCTCGTCGGCGTCGAGCCAGTGGGCCGCAGCGGGGCGATCGGTCAGGTAGACCCAGCAGACGAACGCCAGCGCAATGGCCGGCAGCCCCTCGACAAGGAACATGATCCGCCACCCGGCCAGGCCGAAAACGCCATGCCCCCAGTCGATGACGAGCGCGGACAGGGTGGAGCCGATGGCCGTCGACACCGGCACCGACACCATGAACAGCGAGACCGCCCGGGATCGCTGCTTCTGCGGGAACCAGAACGTGAGGTAGAGGATGATGCCCGGGAAGAAGCCGGCTTCGGCCACCCCCAGCAGGAACCGCAGTGCGACGAGCGTAGCCGCGTTGGGCACGAAAGCGATTGCGGTGCTGACGATTCCCCAAGTCAGCATGATGCGGGCCAGCCAACGCCGGCCACCGAACCGGTGTAGCGCGATGTTGCTGGGTATTTCCAGCAACAGGTAGCCGAAGAAAAAGATCCCCGACGCGAACCCGAATGTGGTGGCGGTCAGGCCGAGTTCGACGTTCATGCCGTTGGGCCCGGCGAATCCGATATTGACCCGGTCCAGGTAGTTGACGAAGAACAGCAGCGCCAGGAACGGGATGAGCCGACGAGAAACTTTCGTCAGCGTCGCCCGGCCCAGCTCAGCCGCGGCGGGGTCTGGGGTCATCCCCGGCTTTGCGGGTTAGTCCTTCACCTTGGCCATCGCCAGCACGTCGAGACGCTTGTCCAGCTCGGCCTCCGACAGCTTGTCGCCGATCAGGCCGCGGTCGATCACGGTCTGGCGGATGGTCTTGCGCTCCTTGAGAGCCTGCTTGGCCACCGCGGCGGCCTCCTCGTAGCCGATCGCGGAGTTCAGCGGCGTCACGATCGACGGGCTGGACTCGGCCAGCTCGCGCAGGTGCTCCTCGTTGGCGACCAGTCCGACGATGCAGCGCTCGGCGAACAGCCGCGAGACGTTGGACAGCAGCGTGAAGGACTCCAGCATGTTGCGGGCCATCATCGGGATGTAGACGTTGAGCTCGAAGGCACCGTTGCCGCCGCCCCAGGCGATCGCCGCGTCGTTGCCGATCACCTGCGCCGCCACCTGGGTAACCGCCTCGGGCAGCACGGGGTTCACCTTGCCCGGCATGATCGAGCTGCCCGGCTGCAGGTCGGGCAGCTGAATCTCGGCCAGGCCGGTCAGCGGGCCCGAGCCCATCCAGCGGATGTCGTTGGCGATCTTGGTCAGCGACACCGCGATGGTGCGCAGCGCACCCGATGCCTCGACGAGGCCGTCGCGCGCCGCCTGGGCCTCGAACGAGTTGGCGGCGGTACGCAGTTCGGTGATGCCGGTCTCGGCGACCAGCACCTCAACCACCTTGGCGCCGAAGCCGTCCGGGGCGTTCAGCCCGGTGCCGACGGCGGTGCCGCCGATCGCCAGCTCGCCGAGGCGGGGCAGCGTGGCCTGCACTCGTTCGATGCCGGCGGCGATCTGGCGGGCGTAGCCGGAGAACTCCTGGCCCAGGGTGACCGGGACGGCGTCCATCAGGTGGGTGCGTCCCGACTTCACCACGGTGCGCCACTGGACGGCCTTGGCGGCCAGCGCGTCGTGCAGCACCTGCAGTGACGGAATCAGGTGGCGCACTGCGGCTTCGGTGGCCGCGATGTGGGTGGCGGTCGGGAAGGTGTCGTTGGAGGACTGCGACATGTTCACGTCGTCGTTGGGGTGCACCGTGACCCCGTTGGCGGCGGCGATCGAGGCGATCACTTCGTTGGTGTTCATGTTCGAGCTGGTGCCCGAGCCGGTCTGGAACACGTCGATGGGGAACTGGTCGTCGTGCTTGCCGTCGGCGATCTCGGCGGCGGCGGCCTTGATGGCGGCGGCCTTCTCCGGGGCCAGCAGGCCCAGGTCCGCGTTCACCTGCGCGCAGGCGCTCTTGAGCAGGCCGAGCGCCCGGATCTGGGTGCGCTCCAGGCCGCGCCCGGAGATCGGGAAGTTCTCCACCGCGCGCTGGGTCTGCGCGCGCCACAATGCGCTCACCGGCACCCGGACCTCGCCCATGGTGTCGTGTTCGATGCGGTATTCGATCTCGCTCATAGCTTTGAGTCCTCGCTTGACGGTCAGGGCAGGGGGTAGGCGGCGGTGGAGTCGCCGGTGAAATCGACTGCCGAATATTCGTTGAGCTTCGACAGCCGGTGGTAAGCCTCGATCATCCGGACGGTGCCGGACTTCGAGCGCATCACGATCGACTGGGTAGTGCAGCCGCCGGGGTAGTAGCGCACCCCCTTGAGCAGGTCGCCGTCGGTAACCCCGGTGGCGCAGAAGAACACGTTGTCGCCGGAGACCAGATGCTCGGTGGTCAGTACCTCGTCCAGGTCATAGCCGGCATCCAGGGCCTTTTGCCGCTCGGCGTCGTCGGTGGGCGCCAGCTGAGCCTGGATCGCGCCACCCATGCAGCGGATCGCCGCGGCGGCGATGATGCCCTCCGGGGTTCCGCCGATCCCGGCGAGCATGTCGGTACCCGAGTCGGGCCGGCACGCCGAGATGGCGCCGGCCACGTCGCCGTCGGTGATCAGCCGGATCCGCGCCCCGGTGGCGCGCACGTCGGCGATCAGCTGCCGGTGCCGGGGCCGGTCCAGGATGCACACCGTCATGTCCCGGGCGGTCAGGCCCTTGACCTTGGCGACCGCGGCGATGTTGTCGGCGATCGGCTTGGTGATATCCAGCACGTCCGCGGCTTCGGGGCCGACCGCGATCTTGTTCATGTAGAACACCGCCGACGGGTCGAACATCGCGCCGCGATCGGCCACCGCCAGCACCGAGATGGCGTTGGGCATGCCCTTGCTCATCAAAGTGGTGCCGTCGACCGGGTCGACCGCGAAGTCGCAGTCGGGGCCGTCGCCGTTGCCCACCTCTTCGCCGTTGTAGAGCATCGGCGCGTGGTCCTTCTCGCCCTCGCCGATCACCACCACGCCACGCATGGACACCGAGTTGACCAGTTCGCGCATCGCGTCGACGGCGGCGCCGTCGCCGCCCTCCTTGTCGCCGCGGCCCACCCAGCGGCCGGGTGCCATGGCACCGGCCCCGGTAACCCGCACCAGCTCCAAGGCCAGGTTGCGGTCTGGGGCTTCGCGTCGAGGTGGTCCCGTCATGCCAGTCACGGCTGATGATTCTCCCAGAGCCGGTTCCGCACTGTTGAGCTGGGATACTGGCTCCCGTGACCAACGAGCCCCAACCGGCGCCCAAGCCTGCCAAACCACGAATATTGCAGGACTGGCGCGACATGTTCTGGTCGATCGTGCCGCTGGTCTTGGCCTGCGTTGCGCTGGCTGGTCTGGCCGGGACGTGCGCGTTTCGGCCCGGTGGGATCATCGCCGGGCCGGTGCCGGCCTATGACGCCGCCGCGGCGTTGAAGGCCGATGCGCAGACCCTGGGGTTCCCGGTCCGCCTGCCGCAGTTGCCCGACGGCTGGCAGCCGAACTCCGGGACCCGCGGCAGCATCACCGACGGGCGCACCGAGTCCTCGGGCCAGCGGTTGCGCGCGGTCACCTCGCGGGTGGGCTACCTTAGCCCGACCGGGATGTACGTCAGCCTGACGCAGAGCAACGCCGACGAGGTTCCCTTGGTTGCGTCCATCAGCCCCGGACTGCGCCCGACCGGGACCGAGGACGTCGACGGCACCCGCTGGGTGGTGTACCAAGGCGACGGTGATCCGGTGTGGACCACCCGATTGGCCGGCAAGGCCGGGGCGGCCCAGCTGGCGATCTCCGGCGCGGGCGGCCCGGAGTTGTTCCGGACCATGGCGGCGGCGGTCCAGGCGCAGCCGCCGCTGCCGGCGACGCGCTAACTGTCTGCGAACAGCTCCTCGCTGGTCTCCTCGCTGGAGAATGCCGCCAGGTAGACGTCGATGGTGGTGACGATGATGATCATCAGTACCGGCCCGATCACGATGCCCCAGAAGCCGAACATGGCGATTCCGGCGAAAACGGCCAGCAGCATGAGCGCGGAATTGAGCCGGGCGTCGCGCGGCACCAGCACCGGGCGCAGGAAGTTGTCGATGTTGGTCACCACGATCAGGTGGAAGAAAAACACAAACAGTCCGCCGATGACGTTGCCGAATAGCGCCATGCCGATGCCGAACGGCATGGTCACGATGCCTCCGCCGAGCGGGATGATCGACAGCGCGGTCAGCAGGATCGCGAAGATGAAGAATGCCTGGTGGAATCCGCCGATGTAGATGGAGGCGGCTCCGGCCACTCCCTGGCAGAACGCGATGACGAATTGGCCGCCGACGGTGCCGCGCACCATCGAGCCCATCTTGGCCAGGTAGAGATCGGTCACCTCGCCGCCGAGCGGGTTGAGCCGCCGGATCAGGGTGTGCAGTTCCTCGCGGTGGGTCAGCAACGCCAGGAAGACGTACAAGAAGATGATCGCCGAGGTGACCGCGCCGACCACTCCGCCGACAGCGCCCTGCAACCCGTGCAGCAGCAGCTCGCCGCCCTTCTGCGCCACGTTCACCATCGCCCCGCGCAGCGTTTCCATGGTCAGCTCGACGTGCACGAACGGCAGCTTGGCCAGCGTGCCGTTGATGAACTTGAGCACCTTGTCGCCCAGGGCGTTGGGGTCGGTGGCCTGCACCCATTCGGCGACCTCGCCGACGGTGCGGGAGATCTGCGCGACGGCCAGAAATACCGACAATCCGACCGGGACGATGACGGCGACCAGGGCGGCCAGCAGGGTTCCGGTGGCCGCCAGCCCGGTAGACACCCTCCGGTTGAGCCACCGGAACAACGGGGTGAACAGGTAGGCGCCGACCGCGGCCACCACGATCAGTACGAAGTAGGTGCGCAGGAAATAGGCGCCGAACCCCAGTGCGATCACGGTGAAGACCGCCAGCGCCCGTCGTTGGGTAAGAGTGAATTCGTGGTTCATGGGCGTGGGTCACTCCACTGGTCGTTGATGGCGGTTCGCCGGGGTGTTGAGGTCGGTCGCGACCACGGCACGCCCGTCGTACGCCAACTGTCGCACCACTGCCGAATCGACCAGACCGAATGCGCCCGTGACGAGAACCGCGTCCAAGACCACCTCCTCAGCTAGCGTGATCTTGCCGTGAAAGCGCGGCCGAAGCCAGGGCTACTCCGGGTGTGGCTCGGCGACCACCGTCGCCAGGTGCGGATGCGCTTCGGCTTTGACCTGCTGGAAGAGCTTCTTGTAGTACGGCATGCAGTCGGCCATCGCCTGCTCGGTGGTGAACAGCGGCCGGTAGCCGAGGTCGCGGCCGGCCTTGGCGATCGAGAAGTAGTTGTTCAGGTAAAGCCGTTCCACCGCACCGGGTTCCAGCATCGGTTCGGGCAGGCCGAACCGGAAGTGCAGCCACTGCCAGGCGAACATCGTGTCGCGCACCATCCGGCCGGAAACCCGGATCTTGGGCCAGCGCTCGCCGCACGCCTCCATCACCGGGCGAGCGAACTCGAACATGTTGATCGGTTCGCCGTCATTGATGAAGTAGGCCTGGCCGGGGGCGGATCCGCCGGGCACCAAATGCTCGGCGGCCAGGATGAAGCCGTGAATGAGGTTGTGCACGTAGGAGTTGTCGAGCTTGGCGCGCTTGCTGCCGACCAGCACCTTGACGTGACCGGCGACCACGCTTTCAAACAGCTTGCGGAACATTGTCTGGTCGCCGTCGCCCCAGATGCCCGACGGCCTGATCGCACAGGTCAGCATGCCGTCAACACCGTTCTCGCCCAGCACGAACTTCTCGGCGACCACCTTTGTCTCGGTGTAGAGGTCATTGAACTTGGTGGTGTAGGCCATGGTTTCGTCGCCGCCCGAAATGGCCTTGCCGCCCATCACCACGCTGTTGGAGGCGGTGTAGACGAACCGCTTCACCCCGGCCCGCTGTCCGGCTTGGACCAGGTTCTTGGTGCCGTCCACGTTGACCGCGAAGCTGCGCCGGCGGATCTCGTCGGTGACTTTGGCGCCGCCCTGCAGATCGATGATCGCCGCGGTGTGGAACACGGTGTCGATGTCGGCGACCGCCGCAGCCACGGTCTGCGGGTCGCAGATGTCGCCTTCCGCCTTCTCTAAGTTGGGGTGGTCGGGCAGCGACGACGGCGCGCGGTCGAAGGACCGCACCTGGTGGCCGCGGTCCAGCAGGGTCTTGACGAAATTGGTGCCGACGAAGCCGGAGCCGCCGGTGACCAGTACCCGGCCGAGTTCAGTAGTCAGTGCAGGATCACCCATCGGGCGAGCATAACTGAACGTGTTTCAGTTCTTGTGGGGGAAGTCACTCCCGGGCGTCGTCGCCGGGTTCGGAGTCCAGCGCTTCCTGCACCCGGCGCCGGGCGCCGGCCAGGTGCTCTTCACACCGCTTGGCCAGCTGCTCGCCCCGTTCCCAGAGGCTCAGCGACGCGTCGAGATCCATTCCGCCCTGCTCCAGGCGCTGCACCACGTCGACCAGCTCGTCGCGGCATTGCTCATAGCCAAGCTCACTAACGGGTGTCACCGGATCGGCTTGCTCAGCTGCCATCGCTGGGTCCTTCAAGAAGTCGCCCCTCACTCGTCGCCGCGACGGCCCCGTCGGCCACCCGGATTCGCGGTCGGGTCCCGCCCGCCGCATCCTCGACCGACCGCAGTACGTGCGGCCCCGCTGCGCCGACAGTCTGGACGACCGCGTAGCCGCGAGCCAATGTCGCGGCCGGGCCCAGGGTAGCCAGCCGCGCCGCCAGATGCCCCACCCGTTCGTTCTGCACGGCGATCAGCCGGGTGACATCACGGCGCACCGCGGCCAGGGCGCGCCGTACCTCCTCGCCGCGTTCGGTCAGCGCGCGCAGCGGATCGGCCAGCACCGGTCGGCTGCGCAGCTGCGCCAGCACGCGGTCCTCACGCACCACCCAGTTGCGTACGGCCTGCGCGCTGCGTCGCCGCAGGTCATCGACCAGTGCCTGTTCGGCGGCGGCGTCCGGGACGATCCGCTTCGCCGCATCGGTGGGGGTGGCCGCGCGCAGGTCAGCGACCAAATCGCACAGCGGGCTGTCGGGTTCGTGGCCGATCGCGCTGACCACCGGGGTGCGGCACGCCGCGATGGCCCGGCACAGGGTTTCGTCGGAGAACGGCAGCAGGTCCTCGACGCTGCCGCCGCCGCGGGCCAGCACGATCACCTCCACCTCAGGGGCGGCGTCCAAGTCGCGCAGCGCCTCGACGATCTGGGCGACCGCGGTCGGTCCCTGCACGGCGGTGTTGCGCACCGCGAAGCGCACCGCCGGCCACCGGGTGCCGGCCACCGTCATGACATCGCGCTCGGCGGCACTGGCACGCCCGGTGATCAGGCCGATCGTGCCCGGCAGGAAGGGGAGCGGCCGTTTGAGTCGCGGATCGAACAATCCCTCGGCGTCCAGCAGCCGGCGCAGCCGCTCGATGCGGGCCAGCAGTTCACCGATGCCGACGGCGCGGATCTCGCTCAGGCGCAGCGAGAAGGTCCCCCGGGCGGTGTAGAAGTTGGGTTTGCCGCAGACCACCACCTGGGTGCCTTCGGTCAGCTTGACCGGCGCGCCGGCCACCAGTTCGGGACTGCATGTCACCGTCAGGGACATGTCGGCGGCGGGGTCGCGCAGCACCATGAAGACGGTCCGCACGCCGGGGCGCAAATTGATCTGGGTGAGTTGCCCTTCCACCCACACCGAACCCAGCCGGTCGATCCAGCCCTTGACCCGGATGGCGACCGCGCGGACCGGGAACGGGTTTTCGGCGGATTCGCCCGGCGCGGGGGCGGTCACTTCGCGGTAGTGCGGGTGATCCTGTTGGCCAGCAGCGTCTGGAACGGTGCGCGGGCCTTGGTGGCCTCTTCGTAGGCGAGCAGGGTCTCCAGCTCATCCAGGCTGAGCGACGCCAGCCGGGCCCGCAACTGGGCCAGGGTCAGCGAGCCGTAGTCGAGTTCGTCGACCAGGTCGGGGGTGGGCACGTCCGAGGTGGCGGCACCGTTCCGGCTGGCCGGGGCATCGTTGTCGGCCGGCGGGGTGGCCCCGTCCTCGCTGAACGAATAGAGGGCGAAGCGACCGTCGTTGCGCGGGCCGGCGTCGTCGTCGAACGTTGCGGCACTGCCATCGAAGCTGTCGTCGACATCATCATCGAAGGTTGCCCACTCCGGCTGTTCGTCCTTCGGCGGGAACAGCGACTCGAGAGTGGTGTCGCCCTTGTTGACCAGATCAGCGACACCCTGCTGCCAGCGCATCACCGCGTGCGCGGCCTGGCTGGCCAGCGTCATCGGGTAGGTCAGGATGGTTTGCGGCAGCTTCAGGGTCTCCTCGACCGCGACGGTAGCCGCGCCGACCAGAAGCCGGACTCCAAAGGGTGCAGTTGCCATGGCCCCCAGCCTGCCTTACCTGCCGGTCATCTCCAAGTATTGACCGGCGTGACGCGAGCTGGCGGTCTCGTGTCGGCAGACCGTACGCTGGTTGCCATGCCCCAAACCGTCGACGTGGAGATCGCCTACAGTTCAGCCGCGCGGGTGAGCGGCGCCCCCGGCGGTAAGCGGGTGCTGCTGGCCGAGCCGCGCGGGTACTGCGCGGGCGTGGACCGGGCGGTTGAGACGGTCGAGCGGGCGCTGGAGAAGCACGGCGCCCCGGTGTATGTGCGGCACGAGATCGTGCACAACAAGCATGTGGTGGACACCCTGACGAACGCGGGTGCGGTGTTCGTGCACGAGACCGACGAGGTTCCCGAAGGCGCGATGGTGGTGTTCTCCGCGCACGGGGTGGCCCCGACCGTGCACGAATCGGCCGCTGACCGCGGCCTGCGGGTGATCGACGCGACCTGCCCGCTGGTGACCAAGGTGCACAACGAGGCCAAGCGGTTCGCCCGCGACGGCTACGACATCTTGTTGATCGGCCACGCCGGCCACGAAGAGGTCGTCGGGATCATCGGCGAGGCCCCTAACGACGTGCAGTTGGTCGACGGTCTGGATGCCGTGGACTCGGTGCAGGTACGCGACGAGAACAAGGTGGTGTGGCTCTCGCAGACCACGCTCAGCGTCGACGAGACGATGCAGACGGTGGTCAAGCTGCGCGAACGCTTCCCGAATCTGCAGGACCCGCCCAGCGACGACATCTGCTACGCCACCCAGAACCGCCAGACGGCGGTCAAGGCGATGGCCCCGGAGTGCGAGCTGGTGATCGTGGTGGGCTCGCGGAACTCCTCGAACTCCTGCCGACTGGTCGAGGTGGCACTGGGCGCCGGTGCGCGCGCCGCCCACCTGGTCGACTACGCCGACGACATCGACCCGGCGTGGTTTACGCCCGAAGCCGGCCCGGTACAGACCATCGGCGTCACCTCGGGTGCCTCAGTGCCGGAGATCCTGGTCCGCGGTGTGTTGGAGCGCCTGGGCGAGTACGGCTACGGCACGGTGTTCCCGGTGGCCACCGCTAACGAGACCTTGGTGTTCGCCTTGCCTCGCGAGATCCGGCCGGCTCGCCGCTAGCTAAATGTCGAACTCCCAGGAGTCGGCTTCGTCGCGCGGTTGACGGGAGCGGGTGCGGGGCTGCGCCTCGGCCTCGTCGGCACCGGGCCTGCGGTAGCGCACCTGGGAAACGGGGTGCCGAGTGCCGGTTCCGTTGCCGCGGCCCTCGGCACCTGTTGGAGCTGGCCGGCGCCGCGGCATCGATTCGGATGCGTCGGTGGGGCGGTAGCTGCGCGGATGCGGATCCCGGTTGGCCCTGGAGAGCGGGTCACCTGAGCGCGGCGCGTCCTGGGGCGGGCGCGGGCGGCGCCGCGGCTCGTCTTGCCAATCGGGAGCCGGACTCCGGCGGGGTTGGCGCTCGTCATGTGCCTCGGGGGCCGGGCGTCGCCGCGGCATGGGTTCGTCGCGGCCGTCGGCTGCCGGGCGGCGGCGCGGGCGCTCCGCGGCGCGGGCGTCCATGTCCGGGCGGACGTGCCGCGAACGCGTCGGCGCCGAAGCCTTGGCCGCGCCGCGGCGCTCGTTGGAGCCGGTACGTGATCGGGACCCGGAGGAGGCCCGTGCGGCCCGACGGGCCTCCGCGGTGGCGCGGCGGGGACGCTGACCCGGGCGCTGCTCGCGAGACGCCGGCTGCTCGATGGCGTGCGCGGGGTTGCGGTTGAGGGCTGAGGTGAGCATCGCGCCGATGCGGTCGCTGAGCGTGGCCCGCTTCGGGCTGCCGTCGCCTTCGGTATCGCGGGTATTGCGCTTAGCGGTGCCGCCCAGCATCCCGAGATACCAGCGAAGCATCCCGATCAGCAGCACGGCCGCGGCCGTGAACAGCATCAGCGGGAATCGTTCGATCAGGGGATAGCCACAGTTGATGACGATGGCCTTGAGGCCGGGGAATCCCGCGCCGCGCAACAACCAGTACGCGCTGGGCACGCTGATGAACAGGATCAACGGCGGCTGGACCACCGTGGTGAACACCGCCGACTGCCGCACCATGAGCACCGCGGCGATACAGCCCATCGCGTAGAGCGCGGAGAAGACGATGGTCAGTTCTTTGTCTCCGGAGCCGGCGTCGAACGCCACTCCGATCGCGGTCGCGACCACCGCCACCGCCACCGCGCTCCACCACGGCAAACCGGCGATGTTCGGCAAAATCGAACGGTGGTCAGCGGCCACTGCCGACTTCTCCCGCGCTACTGCCACACACTGACGGTACCGGCTGGCGGCGGCTGGGGCGCACGGCGGCACGCCACGGGCTCTAGACTTGGCTACCCGTGAGCCTGAGCCTGGGAATTGTGGGATTGCCCAACGTCGGTAAGTCGACCCTGTTCAACGCGCTGACGCACAACGATGTGTTGGCCGCCAACTACCCCTTCGCGACGATCGAGCCGAACGAGGGCGTGGTGCCGCTGCCCGACCCGCGGCTGACCAAGCTGGCCGAAATCTTCGGTTCCGAGCGGATCCTGCCCGCGCCGGTGACGTTCGTCGACATCGCCGGCATCGTCAAGGGTGCCTCGGAGGGGGCCGGCCTGGGCAACAAGTTCCTGGCCAACATCCGCGAGTGCGACGCCATCTGCCAGGTGGTGCGGGTCTTCGCCGACGACGACGTGGTGCACGTCGACGGCAAGGTGGACCCCGAGGCCGACATCGAGGTGATCGCCACCGAGCTGATCCTGGCTGACATGCAGACCCTGGAGAAGGCGGTCCCGCGGCTGGAGAAGGAAGCCCGCAACAACAAGGACCGCAAGCCCATGCACGAGGCCGCGGTGGCCGCCGCCGCGATCCTCGACACCGGCAAGACGCTGTTCGCCGCCGGGGTGGACACCGCGCCGCTGCGCGAGCTGAATCTGCTGACCACCAAGCCGTTCCTGTACGTGTTCAACGCCGACGAGTCGGTGCTCACCGACGACGCGCGGGTCGCCGCGCTGCGCGAGCTGGTGGCCCCGGCCGACGCGGTGTTCCTCCACGCCAAGACCGAAGCCGAACCCGCCGAGCTCGACGACGAGTCCGCCATGGAGCTGCTGGAGTCGATCGGGCAGAGTGAGCGCGGTCTGGATGCCTTGGCGCGGGCGGGTTTTCACACCCTCAAGTTGCAGACCTACCTGACCGCCGGGCCCAAGGAGGCGCGGGCCTGGACCATCCACCAGGGCGACACCGCGCCCAAGGCGGCCGGGGTGATCCACACCGACTTCGAGAAGGGCTTCATCAAGGCCGAGGTGGTCTCCTACGACGACCTGGTCGAGGCCGGATCGATGGCCGCCGCCAAATCCGCCGGCAAGGTGCGCATGGAGGGCAAGGACTACGTCATGGCCGATGGGGATGTGGTGGAGTTCCGGTTCAACGTGTAGAGGCGCAGTTCAACGCTGGTCTAGCCGTTGTCGGTCCGCAGCTGTTCGTTAAACCCGCAGATCTAAGGACGAATAGATCAACGTCGCCTATTGGTACAGCACATCCCTTGGCAGGTCCCTGCTACCTGCTTTATACGGCTAGTGCCGCATCTCTCGGACGACGCCTTGCCCGTACAGAGATTCCGTCGTACCCGTCTCCAGTAGCGAGACTATTCTTAAGCTTGTGGCGGTTCGATTTTGCTCGGGCTACTGTCAATGCCTGCTGGCTCGTCTCCGATCGTCACACCTGGAAGCTGCCCCAGTGATTCAAATACAAAATCTCTGGTGGTAGGCGCTTCGGGCATAATCAAGAATCGCTGGGTGGAAATCTGCCCCTCAAACGAACCAACGTAGCTAGTTTCAGAAATTCGGCGAACCAGACCCCGTAACGTGTCCTCGCTACTTTGACGGCCCGGGACTGACTCAAGCAATGTTAGGCGATTCTTGAGTGGATGATCTTTCTCGGCAAGGCCTCCCATGACCCAGAATGCGTGCTCCATCGATGACCGCAGATCAGCCATCTTTCTTCCGCCGGCACCCTGGATGATGACTTCGCCACGTGGGCTATCAACGACAGCCGTCACAGTCTGCGGACTACCGAACTTGTCGACAACGCTCGTTCTCTTGACTTCGAGGCCCGCTTCTTCTTTTAGCCACGAACGGATCTTGTCAGCAAATGTCTGTCGCTCGCCCGCGCTAAGCAGATGAATGCTGTCTAGGGCAATGCATGCGTCGGCCAATACCGAAATTCCGGCTGCAGCAGTGTCATGTGTCGCCTGAACGAACACTCTGCTTCCGGCCTCGCGGACGCCGAACTCGGCCAGGATGTCCTTCCACAAGGACTTTGCGCGCATAGATGCGGGTCCTGGTCCTGAAAGATCTAGTCGGGCACTAACCAGACCTCCATCGCTAATTACGACTCGAGCACCGTCATCTGATGGACGCACTAGAAGCTCTACACCATCGCCATCGGAAAAGAAGCGGCCAGTCGTCACAATCAAGGTTGACGGGTCGTGGGACGGCCGACAGGTGATGTCACTGCGTAGCTCATGGAGAGCGGCCGCGAAGTCCATGCAATCTGCAGTCATGGAATCACGTCTCCAACCTCGGTTGTAGCGGTCTGCGGATGAGGGATCAGTGCAAGCGGATCAGTCCAATCGTATGCTTCACCCAATTTAACGTGGAACATCCGACAGAACAGCTCGAAAAGCTCCCTGAGCTGCTCAGATGTGATCTGAGCGTCATGATCTCGGAACCAAGCCGGGGGCCATGGTGGCAAGGGGTCAACTGCGTGGGCGTCCAGGCAGTCTTGTTGCCAAAGATGCAGATGGGACTGGTTGACCCAAGACCTTTGGTCGGTTCGCCTGTTGCGGTGCGTCCCGCGGACGTCGAGTCGACATGCATTATTTCTGCCCGGGCCACCGTCATGAATGACAAACGTGGGACGGTGTGGGTCAGTCGTACCTACCGCGGCAACCAGCGTCACCGGCACTGAAAGCACCGAACGCAATCTGTGCGCAGAGCGCAAACGCGTGCCCTTTAGCTCCCAACTGAGTGGCTGATTGAGTTCAAGCTTCGCGTTCCCTTGACGGATCGCCTCGAACGTCCCGAGTTCCACTATACCTCTCTCGCTTCGTCGTTCGAGGTCAGCGCGAGGGTGCCGCTCGCTGAGAGTGAGTAGCGAGAGGGGCTCTGCCGCGAGAACATTCGTCTCCTCCCCATGTCCCTCCGACTCAGTAGAGCGCGAGTACCGATCTCTCGACCGGCTCAGACTAGGCGCGTACCAGGGCGGATTGCCGTAACTGAGAGTCTCCATTGGTCGTGTCCGGGTATTGTTCAGGCCGAGTGTTCCTGACGTGCTCCGCCTGCAACGCCTCCGCAGCAGCTTCATCGGCGCTCAATGTCAGTCAGGTCCGCCGACCAGTTGACACTCTGATTCTCGACTTATTCAGCGGCTTCCTCACCTCGCCGAGCGTCCAATTTGAACCGTTTGTATCGAGTGGGTCAGAAGGGCGGCATTGAAATTTGTCGGATGATAGTAAGTGGAGCGGTGCGCGGTGGGTACGTAAGCGACATAATTAAGAGTGGGGTCGAATTCATCAGCTACGTTGGGGAGGGTGACGGCTGGAATGAGTTGTAAGCCAAGTAGATGGCAGGTCTCAGCGCGGATCGTTGGGAACGATGGTCTGCCGATCCGTTGGTCGCGGGCTCCGCTGATGGTTTCGAAGAAGCGGCGCAGCCTGCGACCGGCGGGTCCGCAGACGGTCCGCAGTTTGTGCCGGTTGGCGATTGTTGGCGAAATAGTGTTTCTGCTGGTGGGCGCAAGTTTGTCGATTATTGTCGGCAACCGTCCAACACGGCAAACGCCAGTGCAACGTTCCGGTTCAACGCGTAGCAGCAAGCAGTAGCGCGTGGTAGGAGATGAGCAATGGCCAGACTCTCGAAGTTCCGCTCGGACGACGCGCGCGCCGCATATCTCCGGCTGTACGACGTTGCGCTTTCGGCTAGCTCGGTAAAAGTCACGGAATCGGACGTCGAGACATCTTTTGGCAGCACCCATGTGATTCACGCGGGTGATCGGTCGAAGCCGCCGCTTGTGGCCATCCATGGGTCGTCGATCAGCTCGACGTCCTGGATGCCGCTCCTGAAAACTCTCACCGCTAGCCATAGCGTGACCATGATCGATGTTATTGACGAAGCCGGGAAGAGCGTCGCTGCGAAGCCCACCAAGACCGTCACCGACATCGTGACCTGGCTTGATGAAACTATGCGCGCGCTAGATATTCAGCGGTCGGCATTTGTGGCCGCCTCGCGTGGCACGTGGATATCTACTCATTACGCGACCGTCTTCCCCGAAAAGGTGGAGCGCTTGGCGCTGTTGTGTCCCGTCGGCATCGTGGGCGGAATGAGCCCGAGCTTCATGGTCCGTGGACTCGCGCCGCTGGTTCTGCCGCTGAAGGAGGGGCACGTCTGGCGGGTGCTCGACACCATGGTGATGCCTCAGCACCGCGCACTGTTGCGCCAACCACCGTGGATGCCGGCCATGCGCCAATTCGTCTGTGGTACAAAGAATTTCAAGATGTCTTTTAGGAACGCGCAGCCTCGACCTTGGCCATTTCGAAGCGATTGCGATCTAGATCGACTCGCGGCGATTTCTGTGCTGGCTGTCATCGGCAGAGCCGAGTCGGCACTGAACGGCCCTAAGGCCGCAGCCATGTTGCGCGAGTCGCTACCGGATGCACGGGTCGAGGTTGTCGACGATGCGAACCACATGGTGATGGTGGATCAAGCCGCAACGGTGGAGAGACTGCTCGTCGAGTTCCTCGGTGACGTGTGCTGAGGGAAGCTGGTCTGGTTCAACGGGTAGCCCGCCGCCTCGACGCTCGCTGATGCAATAGTGCGCGTTGTGGGGCTACGGTTGCTCCGTGGACGCTGACGAGGGTTCCGGCGCTCGGCGTGACGTCGATCGACGCACCGAGGAGCTGGACGAACGCGAGCGATGCTGACGTCGCAGAGCGCTGCGCTCAGTTGATGATCTCGTCGAGCCCGTCGGCCCGGAGGGCAGCCAAGCGGGCGTGCCACTCCTGAAGTGCTTCGGGGGTCAGTCGTGGCCAGTCGTCGATCTCTTCGACGACACGCAGCGGTTCGCTGCTGCGGTAGGAGCGGGTCGGATTGCCGGGGAACTTCTTGTCGGTCACGTTCGGATCGTTCTCGAACTCACCGGTTGGTTCGACCCGATACACCCGCGGTGTGCCGTCACCGGCCGCGAGCTCGGCCGCCAGGCCGGCACCGTCGCGCAGGGCGGTGAAATAGATGTGGTTCATGACGATTTCGGGCCGGTAGTTGGAACGAAAGCCCGCGGTGAGCAGGTCCCGGGACTTGACCCCGTGTGTTGGACACGCTCAATCCCAGGAATGTCCTGGGGG
>CAXYUC010000040.1:0-28558 GCA_964292075.1 uncultured Mycolicibacter sp. | reverse complement strand
GTGTATCACCGATCCGATTGTCGAGCGCAGATCGCGGCCGTCGGTTCCGCCGTGGCGTTCGGCCAGCCAGCGCAGCGGGCAGTCCAGCAGGCTCTGCAGCGCCGACGGCGACAGGGTGACCGGTCCTAAGCCGGGCTGCCGAAGTGGCTCCTCGGTGCTCAATGCTGCCGTGCCGTGCCAACCCCGCGGATCGGCACCGGGCACCCCGGCCCGGGCAAGTCGCGCCAATTGCATTGCCGCATCCGCGCGTTCGGAATCGCTCACCGCGGTCTCCGGTGCGCAGACCACCGCACGCAGTCGCCCCACCAGCCCGGCCGCGGACAACACCGGCGGGGCCACCACCGGTGGAGCCGGTGCCGTTGCCACGTCGCCGCTGGCACAGTCCGCGAGTTCGGCGAAGAACTCCGACGGGATCTGTTCCTCGGTACTGCCGTCGCCGTCGCCGTCGACGGCAGTGATCACCAGCCGGCGCCGTGCCCGCCCCAGCGCCGCCACCAGCAGCCGTCGCTCCTCGGCAAGTAGCGGGGCCCGGGCCGAGACCTCCGCCCCGAAGCCATGCAGGGTGTCCAGGAGCCGCTGGGTTCCTAGCACGCCGCCACGCGGAACGGTGTTGGGCCACAGTCCTTCCTGGACTCCGGCGATGACCACCAGATCCCATTCGCGCCCGCGTGCGGCGTGCGCGCTGAGCACACCCACCGCCTCCGTGCCCGTCGCGGGTTCGGGGCGGGGCGGGGCCAGTTGCATGGCCGTGGCGTACTCGACCAATCCGGTCAGGGTGGCGCCCGCGGTGCGCGCCACGTACTGCTCGGCGAGGTCGAACAGTGCGGTCACCGCGTCCAGGTCCCGGCCGGCTTGAGCGCCGACCGGACCACCGCGCTCGGTGGCCGACAGCCAGCGTTGTTGCAGCCCGGACCGATTCCAGGCCTGCCACAGCGTGTGGTGCGGGTCGCGGCCGTCGGCATGGCTGCGGGCCGCGGCCTGCAGCACCGCACGAACCCGGCGCAGCGCACGGGTGTGCGCGGCCGGCAGCTCACCGGGCGCACCGGTGAGCACCGCCGCCAGGCGATCATCGGGTTCATGCGGCGGTTCCGGGCGGGCCGTGCCGCGGCGCAGCGTGCGTTGCAGTTGCCGCAGCGAGATCGGGTCCACCCGCCCGATCGGCCCACTGAGCAACGTCAGCGCCCGAGCTCCGTCCACCACGTCCGCGGTGCACTCCAGCACCGTGAGCAGGGCGGCCACCGCGGGCTGCTCGGCCAGCAATCCACCGCTGGCCGGCAGCGTGACCGGGATCCCGGCGGCGGCCAGGGTGCGGTGCAGCCGCGCGGCCGCCCGCGGCACCGAACGGACGATCACCGCCATCTGCGACCACGGCACCCCGTCGATCAGGTAGGCGCGCCGCAGGGTGTCGGCGATCAGGGCAGCCTCGGCGTGACTGCTGGCCGCAGTGCGCACGCTCACCGCCCCGGCGTCGGATCCGGTTCCCTCGAGCCGGCGGGTGGCACTGGTGCCGGGCAGCCGTCCGGCGCCGGCGCTGATGGCCCGGGCCACCGCCGGCGCGCACCGGTGCGACGTCGTCAGTGTCACCACCGGCACCGCGGCCCCGTCGGGTTGCACGTCGTCACCCAATAGGACGGTGGGTTCGGCGCCGCGGAATCCGAACACCGCCTGATCGGGGTCGCCCGCGATCACCGTCCGGTGCACGCCGGCCGCGAGCACCCGCACCAACCTGGCCGCCTGCGGGTCGAGTTGCTGCGCGTCGTCGACCAGCAGCAGCCGGATCCGGCTGCGTTCGTCGATGAGCAGATCCGGGTCGGTCGCGGACGCCTCCAGCGCCGCCCCGACCAATTCCGCCGCGCCGAGCGCCGGCGTGGTCGCCTGGGGCGCCGCGGTACCAACCGCGGCACGCAGCAGCATCACCTGCTCGTACTGCTGGGCGAACCGGCCCGCGGCCGTCCACTCCGGGCGGCGGCAGCGCTTGCCCAACCTGGTCAGCTCTGCCGGGTCCACGCCGCGTTCGGCGCAGCGCGCCATCAAGTCCCGCAGTTCGGTGGCGAAGCCGTCGGTGGCCAGGGCCGCGTGCAACGACGGCGGCCAGGCTTCGGCACCGTCCCCGGCGAGTAGTTCGCGGATCACGCTGTCCTGTTCGGCACCGGTGACCAGCCGCGGTGGGGTGGCTTCGGCCCGCCGGGCAGCGCGTTGGAGCACCGCGAAGGCGTAGCCGTGCACGGTGCGCACCAGAGGTTCGCGGATCACCTGGCCGGTGCCCAGCCCGCCGGCGCCCAGCAATTTCGCGGTCAGCGTCCCGCGATCCGCTGCGGGAAGCCGGCCCGACCCCCTCAGCAGCAGCCCCGAATTGGCGTCCCCGCCGGCGCCGAGGTGGGCGGTGGCCCCCTCCACCAGCAGGCTGGTCTTGCCGGTGCCCGGTCCCCCGCGTACCTGTAAGACGCCGCGCGCACCCGGATCGAGCGCCGCGGCGACCTGCGCGGCGGGCGATCCCCAATCCTGTGCCATGCCGCCAATGAGAGCACTGCCCTCCGACAAGTGTGGGTGCGGCTGGCACCATCGACGGGTGAATCCCGATCATCGACTGCATGTGCACCGCTACGGCCCGGACGGCCCGGTGGGGCTGCTGGCGGTCCACGGGCTGACCGGTCACGGGGCCCGCTGGCGCTACGTGGCCGAGCAGCTGCCCGACATCGCCGTCGCCGCGCCGGACCTGATCGGCCACGGGCACTCGTCGTGGGCGGCCCCGTGGAGCATCGACGCCAACGTCGCGGCGCTGGCGGCGCTGCTGGAGGGCACCGCTGACGGCCCGGTTCCGGTGGTCGCGCATTCCTTCGGCGGTGCGATAGCGCTGCATCTGGCCGCGGCACGGCCCGACCTCGTCGACGCGCTGATCCTGCTCGACCCGGCGATCGGCCTGGACGGCGAGTGGATGGCCACGATCGCCGCCGCGATGCTGGCCTCCCCCGACTACCCCGACCCCGCGGAGGCCCGGGCCGAGAAAGAGAACGGCGCGTGGTCCGACGTGGATCCCGTCCTGCTCGACGTCGAACTCGACGAGCATCTGGTCGCGCTGCCCTCGGGCCGCTTCGGTTGGCGCATCAGCGTGCCCGCGGTGATGTCGTACTGGAGCGAGTTGGCCCGTGCTGTCGTGCTGCCGCAATCCACGCCGACCACCCTGGTGCGGGCCACCCGCACCTCGCCGCCGTATGTGGAAGCAGCGCTCATCGACGGCTTGCGGGACCGGCTGGGCACCAACTTCCAGCTGGTCGACTTCGACTGCAATCACATGGTCGACCAGGCCCGCCCAACCGAGGCTGCCGCCGTGATCCGCGCGCAGCTGGCCCGGCGCTAGGAGCCCAGGGCCGTGGCCGCCGTCACCGACGAACAGGTCGAGCTGGTCCGCGCGCTGATCATCAGCGTGCCCGCCGGCCGGGTCACTACCTATGGCGACGTCGCTTCCGCGGCAGGACTTTCCAGTCCCCGCATCGTGGGCTGGATTCTGCGGATCGACGGCACTGACCTGCCTTGGCACCGGGTGGTCCCGGCATCGGGACGGCCGGCGGCGCACCTACGCACCGAGCAACTGGAACGCCTTCGCGCCGAAGGAGTCCTGGCCGTCGACGGGAAAGTGGACCTGCGCACGCTGCGACACCGGTTCTGAGGGGCGCCAATACGTCATCGAACGTGTAATGAGCGCGAAAAATCACCGCTCAAAGTCGGGCTGAGCACACATTCGGCGCGAAAGCCGAGAAAGCTAGAGCGCCAAGCGGACCAACGCCGCCGTGCGGGCCAGTCCGGGGAACGCCTCCTCGGTCGAGCGTGGATGCAGCGCATGTACGGCAAGGCGGAACATCAACGCGCGCAGCAACATTTGTGGCCACTCGGGCAATGTTTCCCAGCGTTCGATCAAACCGTCGTCGGCGTCGCCCCACGACAAGGCGTCCACCACCACCACGCCAGCAGCCCACGAGGCGGGCCGCCAGTAAGGCGTGAGGTCGGTGATCCCGGGGGCCGCGGCGCCGGAGAACAGCACCGTGCCGTACAGGTCGCCGTGCACTAACTGGCTGGGGCTCTTGGTGGGTTTGCGCAAAGTGGCCAGCTGGTTGATCAGGTCGATCGACCGCTGGCCGTCCACCGATCCTGGGGCCAGCCGTGCACCGGCCTGCAGCGAGGCGAACGGCCGTTCCTCCCAGGCCGCCCGGTCCGCGGCGATGAACACGTCGACGTCGGCCCACGGCGCCACGGGTGCCTGGGTCAAGAAGCGGGGCCGCTCTAACTTGGAGGTGGCTTCGTGCAGCCGAACCGCCGCCGACACCACCTCGTCGTGGCGGGGCTCGGGGCTGCCGCCGACGAAGGTGTCCGCTCGCCAACCCGACACCACATACCGTCCGTCGGTGGAGCGCACCGGGCGGGCCAGGCGGATGCCGTCAGCGAACAGGGTCTCGCGTACTTTCGCCGACCACGCGGCCCTGGCATGGTCGGCGACCATCGACAGGACCACTTCCCCGCACTTCCAGCCGTCTTCCCAGCCGGCGCCAAGCGGTGTGGGCGAAACGTTGCGAATACCGAACGTCGCCAGCACATGTTCGGGTGGCGGCTCGATGGTCACGCGATAAGACTAACCGCGGTGATCGCAAGCACGGCGCAGCCGGGCGCGGCGGGTCACCGCCAAAGGCACCGTTCTCACCCGCTCGGTAGCGCTAGTACATGACCATGTCGGGCTGCATCTGCTTGGCCCACGCCACAATTCCCCCCTGCAGGTGGACCGCGTTGGCAAATCCGGCCTGCTTCAGGGTGGCCAGGGCCTGAGCCGAACGGACGCCGGTCTTGCAGTACAGCACCGACATTCGGTCCTGCGGGATAGTCGCCAGGCCCTCACCGGTGTTGATCGTCGACTGCGGGACCAACTGGGCACCCTCGATGCGGTTGATTGCCCACTCTCCCGGCTCGCGCACGTCGATCAGTGCCACCTGTTGCCCGGAGTCCAACAGCTCGCGCAACTCGGCCGGGGTGATCGTGGCACCGGAAACAGTCTCGCCCGCATCGTCAGAAACCACTCCGCAGAACGCGTCATAGTCGACCAACTCGGTGATCGCCGGCGTGGCCGGGTCCTTGCGGATCGCAATGGTGCGGTAGCTCATCGCAAGGGCGTCGTAGATCATCAACCGCCCCAGCAGCGTTTCACCGATACCGGTGATCAACTTGATCGCCTCGGTCGCCATCACCGACCCGATCGATGCGCACAACACCCCGAGCACGCCACCCTCGGCGCATGACGGCACCATTCCCGGCGGCGGGGGCTCGGGGTACAGGTCGCGGTAGTTCAGGCCGTGCCCGCCCGGCGCGTCCTCCCAGAACACCGAGACCTGGCCCTCGAAGCGGAAGATCGACCCCCAGATGTAGGGCTTGTGCGCCAACACCGCCGCGTCGTTAACCAGGTAGCGGGTGGCGAAGTTGTCGGTGCCGTCCAGGATCAGGTCGTACTGCGTGAACAGTTCGACGGCGTTGGATCGGTCCAGCCGCACCTGATGCAGCTGCACCCGTACCAGCGGGTTGACCTCGACAACCGAGTCCGGGGCACATTAGGCCTTCGGGCGGCCGATGGCGGAGAACCCGTGGATGACCGGGCGCTGCAGGTCCGACTCTTCGCCGACGCCGAATTCGACGATCCCCAGGGTGCCGACGCCGGCGGCCGCCAGATACAGCAGTGTCGGCGCACCCAGTCCGCCGGCGCCGATCACCAGCACGCGGGCGTTCTTGAGTCGCTTCTGCCCCGGCACGCCGACGTCGGGAATGATCAAGTGGCGGCTGTAGCGCGCTACTTCATCCCTGGTCAGCTCGCCAGCCGGCTCCACCAGCGGCGGCAGTGATATCGGCACCGGGCAATCTCCTCAACGTCGCGTCCGCCAACCCATCACAGCAGCTGGTGGGGGCAACGACAAACTGCGGGTGAAGCTTCCCGAAGGGCAGCTGACCGGTTCAGGCAATCGGAGACGGCCACGGGTTGAAGCGGCAGGTCTTCCCGTCGGGCTTGACCCAGTCCGGGTCGAATTTCGCTGCGTCGTCGTTGGAGGTGCCGAACGTCTGTTGCATCATCACCGGCGCCAGCCCGTCCTGCTTGTCGCACGGTTCATGGTGCTGGTAGCCGATGGCATGACCGACCTCGTGGTTGATCAGGTACTGCCGGTAGGACCCGATGTCGCCCTGGAAGGGCACGGCACCGCGAACCCAGCGGGCTTCGTTGATGAACACCCGCGGCTCGGACTTGGCGCCGTAGGACGGGTTGTAGCAGGACGCCTCCAGCGGAATCTCGTAGCCGCAGCCCTCCCGGACCGTGATCGGCGACGTCAGCGAGATACGAAAGTCAGGAGTAATCGGACCCGCCCCGTCAACCCGCACGAACCCGATCTGCGGGGTGTGCGTCCATCCCTTGGGGTTACGCAGGGTCTGGTCGACCATCCGGGCGAACGCCTCGTCACCGCCGAAGGCGGTGGCGTCAATGCCGTTCTCCACCTCGACGGTGTAGGCGAACACCTTCTCGGTGCCCTGACCGAATTGCGGCTCCGTTCCCGGTATGACGTGCCAGGACATGTCGCCGGCTTCGGTGAACGGGCCGCCGTTAGGCAGCACACCGGTCGGCAGGTTCACATCGAACTCGGTGAGGCCGCGCGGTGGTGCGCCGATGATCGAGGTGCCCGCCGACCCGATCGTCGGCGGCCCCTGGACGGTGTCGTCGGCGGCCT
This sequence comes from uncultured Mycolicibacter sp., assembly GCA_964292075.1. GTDB lineage: Bacteria > Actinomycetota > Actinomycetes > Mycobacteriales > Mycobacteriaceae > Mycobacterium. The sequence continues at coordinate 21,809 of CAXYUC010000040.1, read as the reverse complement.
GGGTACGCACTCCGGTCCCGGTAACGGTCTGATACACCACGACGACGGTCAGAGCCATGAGTACCGGCAGCGCATAGGCGCGCCAACCATAGGTGGACACGAACCTGCCCAGCCAGGTCTGCTTGCGCCACTGGCGGTGCACATCACGGTCCGACCGCAGCCGTCCAGCACCGGCTGCCAGCGGGTCGCGCTGGGCGCGCAGCGGCTCGCGGAAGCGATCCCGTAGCACCGGGGCTCGACCGCCGCCGCTCCGCCCCGGGTCGTAGGTCACCGTCCCAGGATGGCACAAGGTCTGCGAGCTGGGACTCTGCGGCACGCCAGGAGGTGCGCCACGAGGAGTTCTAATTGGCGATCGACAGCCGATTGCCGGATGTCGCTGGTGGAAGTGACGGGCGCAGCGCGTAGTCTCGCTCTCACGTACCGGCCGTCGCGGACGCAGGTCCCAGGCGTCCGGCCGAAACCAGATTGAGGAGTCGATGAGCAAACCGATCGACACGGCAGAGCGGGACGGCGCCCAGCCGACCGGCCGCCGCTCGAGCGGCGCCAAGGCGTCGACTACCGGCGGCCGTCGGGGCAGCCGGCTCCCCCGCGACGAGCGCCGGGGTCAGCTGCTGATCGCCGCCAGTGACGTATTCGTCGAACGCGGTTACCACGCAGCCGGCATGGATGAGATCGCCGAGCGGGCCGGTGTCAGCAAACCGATCCTCTACCAGCACTTCACCTCGAAACTGGAGCTGTACCTGGCGGTGCTGGCCCGGCACGTGGAGAACCTGGTCTCCGGTGTCCGCCAGGCACTGCGGACCACCACCGACAACCGCCAGCGACTGCGGTCGGCGGTGCAAGCATTCTTCGACTTCATCGAGCACGACAGCCAGGGCTATCGGCTGATCTTCGAGAACGACAACGTTGCCGAGCCGCAGGTGGCGGTGCAGGTGCGGGTGGCCACCGAATCGTGCATCGACGCGATTTTCGACCTGGTCAGCCACGACTCCGGCCTGGACCCGCACCGCGCCAGGATGGTCGCGGTGGGGTTGGTCGCGATCAGCGTCGACTGCGCCCGGTACTGGCTGGACAGTGACCGCCCGATCTCCAAGGACGACGCCGTCGACGGGACGGTGGCGTTCGCCTGGGGCGGGCTGTCACACGTGCCCCTCACTCGCTGAGAGGCACTAGCCCCGCTAAGAAGAACCGGCCCCGGTAGCGGCGTCGGAACCGATTCCAAAACCGACCCGCCGACTGTCGGCGACACCGATTTCCACATAGGCGATCTTGGCGGCCTGCACCAGGAAGCGACGGCCCTTCGCGTCGGTGAGGGCAAGCAGTCCAGCACCGTCCGCACCCTTGCCCAACGCGGCGTCGACCAACTTCTCGACCTCATCGGGCGTCTGCGCACTGTTGATGACCAGTTCGCGCGCGCTGTCGGTGACCCCGATCTTGACCTCCACGCCTGCCCCTTTCGTTTGCGGTGGGCGTTGCTAAGCAGGCTAGTGGACGAGGACCCGGTTGGTGCGCACCGGCCGTTCGCCCTCGGCGATAACGCGGTACCTGTCAGCGGGCGCTACGCCAGACCCAGCTCGCGCATGCGTTCGTCGTGGGTGTGTTGGAGGCGATCGAAGAACCCGGCCAGCTGAGCCAGCCCGGCCGCCCCCGACACCACCAGATCGACGAGTTCGTCGCGGTCGGCCAACACGTACTGGGCCTGGGTGATCGCCTCACCGAGCAGGCGACGCGACCACAAAGCCAGCCTGCTGCGCTGTTTGGCGCTGGCCGTGACCGCGCCGCGCACCTCGTCGACGACGAACTGCGAATGCTTGGTCTCGGCGAGCACCGCACGCACCACGTCGCCCACCTCATCGGGGAGTCCGTCGGCGATCTGCAGGTAGAAGTCGGCGGCCATCGCGTCGCCGATGTAGGTCTTGACCAATGCCTCCAGCCAGGTGCTGGGCATCGTCAGCCGATGGTAATTATCAAGGGCGGTAGCGTATTTCGACATCGCAGCGACCACGTCGACACCGCGACACTCCAGAGCTTCACGCAGCACCTCGAAGTGGCCCATCTCCGCTGCGGCCATGGCCGCCATCGAGATCCGGCCACGCAGATCGGGGGCCATCCGGGCTTCGTCGGTGAGCCGGTAGAACGCGGCCACCTCGCCATAGGCCAGTACCGCGAAAAGCTCGTTGACACCGGGATGATCGGCGGACAGCCGCGGCGGGGAAGACTGCGCTTCCGCCTCGGCGGAGGGAACCGAATTCATCACCACACTGTATGCGTTCCGCGGCGATGGACCCATGCCCGGCCCGACCAGGTAGTATGAGCCCCAGGCAGTGCCTATTCGGCGCTGCCGCGCAATGTGCGTACACGTGGTTGGCCCGCCTCCTCGGCGAGTGCAGGGCCCCCGGCGGTGCCTTCGAAAATGGGCAAAGTATCGACCGTCTCCAGTGTGTGCGCCCCGACCCGCACCGCGATCGACTGACATACCGCGCCGACTTCGAAAGGCCTCTGCCCGCGCATGACCCCACTGATCTCCACCACCGTTCCCACTACCCCTCCGAGCTTCGCCGAACTGGGCGTTCGCGACGAGATCGTCCGCGCACTCGCCGAGGACGGTATCGAGCACGCCTTCGCGATCCAGGAGCTGACGTTGCCGCTGGCCCTGGCCGGCGACGACTTGATCGGCCAGGCCCGCACCGGGATGGGCAAGACCTACGGCTTCGGCATCCCGCTGCTGCAGCGGGTCACCACCAGCCCGGACCGGCCACTGACCGGCGCGCCCCGGGCGTTGGTCGTGGTCCCCACCCGTGAGCTGTGCATCCAGGTCTCCGGCGACCTGGCCGACGCGGCCAAGTACCTGACCGCCGGGGACCGTCCACTGTCGGTGCAGGCCATCTACGGCGGCCGGCCCTACGAACCGCAGATCGAGGCGCTTCAGGCCGGCGCCGACGTGGTGGTGGGCACCCCGGGCCGGCTACTCGACCTGGCCCAGCAGGGACACCTGCAGCTGGGCGGGCTGTCGGTGCTGGTGCTCGACGAGGCCGACGAGATGCTGGACCTGGGCTTCCTGCCCGACATCGAGCGCATCTTGTCTCGTATCCCCGACGACCGGCAGTCGATGCTGTTCTCGGCCACCATGCCCGGCCCGATCATCACGCTGGCCCGCAGCTTCATGAACCAGCCCACCCACATCCGGGCCGAGGCGCCGCACTCTTCGGCGGTGCACGACGCCACCGAGCAGTTCGTCTACCGGGCCCACGCGCTGGACAAAGCCGAACTAGTGGCGCGAGTGCTGCAGGCCCGGGGCCGCGGCGCCACGATGATCTTCACCCGCACCAAGCGGACCGCCCAGAAAGTCGCCGACGACCTGGGTGAGCGCGGGTTCAAGGTGGGCGCGGTGCACGGCGACCTCAATCAGGTGGCCCGCGAGAAGGCGCTCAAGGCGTTCCGCGCCGGCGACATCGATGTGCTGGTGGCTACCGATGTGGCCGCCCGCGGCATCGACATCGACGACGTCACGCACGTCATCAACTACCAGTGCCCCGACGATGAGAAGACCTACGTGCACCGCATCGGCCGCACCGGACGCGCCGGCAAGACCGGCGTCGCGGTCACCCTGGTCGACTGGGACGAGCTGGCCCGCTGGACGCTGATCGACAAGGCTCTCAACCTGTGCTGCCCGGACCCGTCGGAGACCTATTCCAGCTCGCCACACCTGTTCACCGAGCTGAACATTCCCACCGACGCCAGCGGCTCCCTGGGCCAGGCGCGCCGGTCACCGGCCAAGCGATCCGAGGATGAAACCCGCGAGACCGCAGCGGACCGCCAGCGTGCGCCCCGCAACCCGACCCGGTCTCGCCGGCGCACCCGTGGTGGTGGTCAGGCGGCCGCCGCCGACGGGACCCCCCAGAGCGTGGACGCGGGTGAGACCGGCACCGCTACGACCTCCAAGACCTCCGAAACCACCGGGCCCAGCGCGCCGCGGCGTCGTCGTCGCCGCCGCCCGAACAAGACCGCGGCCGCTGCCGCGAACGGCAGCTGAGCTAGGCCGCTGCGATGGTGCGCCCCGAGCGCCGCACCTCCGGTGATCTGATCGCGGCGGCCGTGATCGCGGTCGTGATCGTTGTCGTCGGAGTGGTGATCTGGTGGACCAGCGATGCCCGCGCCACCATCAGCCGGCCGGCGTCGGACTCGGCGACCAATCCCCCGTCAGCGGCGATGGTGCCGGCGGCGCTGTCCCAGCTGTGGACGGCCGCCAGCCCGGCCACCTGGGCGCCGGTGTTGGTCTCCGGCACGGTGATCACCGGCGACGGCCCACGGCTGAGCGGACGCGGCCCGGCCACCGGGGAGGAGCGCTGGAGCTATTCCCGCGACGTCGACCTGTGCGCGGTGTCCTGGATCTACCGTTACGCCGTTGCGGTCTATCCCGACTCCCGCGGCTGCGGCCAGGTGAGCACGGTGGTGGCCGCGGACGGCCTGCGCGGACCGGCCCGAACCAGCTACGCGGACCGAGCCATGCGGGTCACCTCCGAGGGCAGCGCGGTGCTCTCCGCCGGCCCCACCCGCCTGGAACTGTGGCGTTCGGACCTGGTCCGAGTGATGTCTTACGGGGAAATCGACGCTCGGGTAAAACCGTCGGCGCGCGGCCGCGGACAGGGCTGCACGCTGGTGTCGGCCGCGGCGGCCTCCTCGGCGGTCTCGGTGCTGGAGGCCTGCGCGGGCCATTCCGACCTGCAACTGACCCTGCTACGCGCGGGCAAGGAAGAAGACGAGCCGGAGACCCAGCACATCCCCGAGCGTGGAGTGACCGCGGATTCCGGCGCCCGGGTGCTTGCGGTGACCGACTCCGATGCCGGCGCCAACACCGCGGTCTATCTGCCCACCCCGCAGCCCCGGATCGAGGTGGTCGACCAGACCGGCACCACGATCGCCAAGACTCTGCTGCCGGCCAAGCCCACCCCCGACAGCGCCGCACTTCCGGTATCGCGGCCCACCGGGTTGATCTGCTGGTGGACCGGCGATGCCGTGATGGTGTTCGACTCCGGAACCCTGGCCTACCGCTACACCATTGCGGGGTCGGGCGGCGCGGTTCCCTTGGGGCCGGCGGCGCGGATGGCCGATCGCCTGCTGATCCCGGTGACCGACGGGGTCGGCGTCTTCGATCAGGGCACCGGCGCGCCGGAACGCATCATCCCGGTCAGCCGCCCGCCCGGGGTCTCGACGGTGTTTCCGGCGGTGTCGGGTCCGACGGTCCTGGAGCAGCGCGGTGCGACCGTCGTCGCGCTGGGCTGAGCCCCCGCGAGCGTGCACCGTTGTACGGTCGGCCCCGGCGGTCGCGGACAGACACCTTCGCGGGGGTGGGAGCTAGACCTCGGGAGTGAACGTCGGCAGCGTCTTGCCGCTCTTCCAGTACTTGAGCAACGCCTCGGCCAGTTGGCGGTAGGCCTGCGCGCCCTTGTTCTTGCGCCCGGCGATCACCGACGCGCCCGATGCGCTGGCCTCCGCGAAACGCACCGTCCGCGGGATCGGCGGAGCCAACACCGGCAGGTCGTAGCGATCGGCGATGTCGAGCAACACGTCGCGACTGTGGGTGGTGCGCGAGTCGTAGAGCGTCGGCAAGGCTCCCAGCAGACGCAGTTGCGGGTTGGTGATCTGCTGGACGTCGGAGACGGTGCGCAGGAATTGGCCGACGCCGCGATGCGCCAGGGTCTCGCACTGCAGCGGCACGATCACCTCGCCGGCCGCGGTAAGACCGTTGAGGGTCAGCACACCCAGTGACGGGGGGCAGTCGATGACCACCACATCGAACTCGTCTTCCAGCTTGGTCAGCGCCCGCTGCAGGACATACTCGCGGCCGGCCCGCATCAGCAGCATCGCCTCGGCGCCGGCCAGGTCGATGTTGGCCGGCAACAGGGTCATTCCCTCGTCGGTTGGCACCAACGCTGTGTTGGGTTCCACCTCGCCGAGCAGCACTTCGTGGACCGACACCGGCAGCTTGTCCGGGTCGTGCCCCAGCGAGAAGGTCAGGCAGCCCTGCGGGTCAAGGTCGACCAGCAACACCCGCCGACCCAGCTCGGCCATCGCCGCACCCAGCGACGCCACCGTCGTGGTCTTGGCCACGCCGCCTTTCTGGTTGGCAACCGCCAAGATCCGCATCCCCGTCACACCGACATACTGGCACGGCTTGCGGCCGCGGAGCACCAAACGCGGGTCGGTGTCCGCCGTCGGGCAGAATGGACGGACGTGGGGATCGAGGAGCACCGACTTCTGCTGCTGCGCCACGGGGAAACCGAGTGGTCCCAAAGCGGTCGCCACACCGGGCGCACCGATCTGGAGTTGACCGAGGTGGGCCGGCGCCAAGCCGTCGCCGCCCGAGCGACGCTGACCAAGCTGGCGCTGGACAATCCGCTGGTGATCTGCAGCCCGCGCCGCCGCGCCCAGGTGACTGCCGAGTTGGCCGGACTGCACGTCGACGAGATCTCCGACGACCTCGCCGAGTGGGACTACGGCCGCTACGAAGGGCTGACTACCGCGCAGATCCGCGAATCCGAATCCGACTGGCTGATCTGGACACACGGCAGTGCCGGCGGTGAGACGGTGGCGCAGGTCAGCGACCGCGCCGACCGGATGGTTGCGGTGGCGCTGCGGCACCTCGCCTCGCGTGATGTGGTGTTCGTCGGACACGGCCACTTCTCCCGGGCGGTGATCACCCGGTGGCTGGAGCTGCCGTTGGCCGACGGAGCGCGATTTGCGATGGCCGCGGCCTCGATGGCCGTCTGTGGCTTCGAGCACGGGGTACGTCAGCTGGCCGCACTCGGGTTGACCGGACCGGGAGCCTGAGGGTTGCCGGCACCGACGTTCGTGCTTTCCGGCCCCTCCGGGACGCTCTCGGCCGAGGCAATGAAAGCCGGGTTCGCCGATGTCGCCGCCGCACAGGCCGCATTGTCCTGCGGCGACGCACCGATAGTGGTGGGGGCGTTGCCTTTCCGGCCGGACGCCGCCGCGGCCCTGTTCGTCCCGCGCGAGGTGCGACGCGACGCGGCGCTGCCGTCCGCGCACGGCGCGGCGCTGCCGGCGGTCCACGTCGTCGCGCAGATTCCGCCGCCCGACGAGCATCGAGCCCGGATCCGCCGGGCCCTGCACGAACTGACCGCACCACGCAGCGCCCTGCACAAGGTGGTGCTGGCCCGCGGGCTGCGGCTGGCCGCCGACGCGCCGCTGGATGCCGGCACCCTGCTGCACCGGTTGGTCGCCGCCGATCCGAGCGGCTACGGCTATCTGGTCGACCTGAGTGCGGCCGGGCAGTCCTATGCCGGCACCGTGCTGGTCGGCGCCAGTCCGGAACTGTTGGTCGCCCGCGAAGGCGACCGGGTCACCTGCCGGCCCTTCGCCGGTTCGGCGCCACGCTCCCCCGATCCTGCCGTCGACGCCGCCAACGGCGCCGCGCTGGCCGAGTCCGGTAAGGACCGCCACGAGCATCAGATGGGGGTCCATCAGCTGCGTGCCGCCCTCGGGCCACTGTGCACCGAGCTCGATGTCGCGCCGGAGCCGCAGCTCAGCAGCACCTCCGCGGTGTGGCACCTGAACACCCCGATCACCGGCCGGCTGCGCGACACCGCCACCACTGCACTGGATTTGGCGCTGGCACTGCACCCGACCGCCGCGGTCGGCGGGGTTCCGACCGCGGCTGCGGTCGACCTCATCACTGAGCTGGAGGGCGACCGGGGGTTTTATGCGGGCGCGGTCGGCTGGTGCGACGCCAGCGGTGACGGCCGTTGGGTGGTATCGATCCGCTGCGCGCAACTGTCCGCCGACCGCCGATCCGCGCTGGCCCATGCCGGCGGCGGGATCGTCGCCGAGTCCGACCCGGACGAGGAACTGGCCGAAACCGCGACCAAGTTCGGCACGATCCTGTCGGCTATGGGCGTCGTTCCGCCCAGCGCAGCGCCGCCGGACTGAACAACGCCGCCAGTACCGCCACGGCCGCCGCGCCGACCGCCACGCCGTAGCCCCAGCGGTGTGAGCCCACACCCAGATACCAGGCGACCGGCAGCAGCAGCAGATTGGCAAACACCGCTATACCGCGCCCGACCCGCCGGCCCCGCAGCAGCGCCCATCCGGCTGCCGAGACGGCGGCACCGATGAACGCGAACCATGCCGCAGTGCCGTAGCCGTTGGCGTCGTGCTGATCCGCACCGGCCAAGGCCCGCAGCACCAGCACCACCGCAACAACCAGCGCGGCCGCGCCCTGCACAGCGACAATCAGGCCCGCACCGAACACAGCGCGGGGTGAGTCAGCGACGGCTTTCACGCCGCCAGCGTAACCACCCGATCCGATCTGCCGGATGCCCATAGACTGCTATCCCGTGCGTGCCGTGTTGATCGTGAACCCCAATGCCACATCCACCACGCCGGCCGGGCGCGACCTACTCGCCCACGCGCTCAAGAGCCGCCTCGACCTGACCGTGGTGCACACCGACTATCGCGGCCATGCCATCGAGATCAGCCAGGCCGCGTGCCGGGACGGCATCGACCTGGTCATCGCGCACGGCGGCGACGGGACCGTGCACGGGGTGGTCAACGGCCTGCTCGGGACGCCTGGCTCACCGCGGCCGGCACACGTGCCCGCGGTGGCTGTGGTGCCCGGCGGGTCAGCCAACGTGTTCGCGCGTTCGCTGGGCATCGCGGCCGACCCGATCGCCGCCACCAACCAGCTCATCGAGGTGATCACGCCCCCGCGGGGCCGCCCCGCCTGGCGCCGAATCGGCCTCATCGACTGCGGCGAACGGTGGTCGGTCCTCAACGCCGGCATGGGCGTCGACGGCGAGGTAGTGGCCGCGGTGGAAGCCGGACGCGAGAAGGGGCATACCGTCACCCCGCTGCGCTACATCCGGGCGGCGGTCCCTGCAGTGCTGGCCACCACCCGCCGTGCGCCGACGTTGACACTGCAACTGGGCGACGCCGAGCCGGTCGACGGGGTGCATTTCGTGTTCGTCTCGAACTGCGCTCCGTGGACCTACGCCGACGAGCGATCCGTGTGGACCAACCCCGACACCACCTTCGAGTCGGGAATGGGCGTGTTCGCGACCACCAGCATGAAGGTTCTACCCACGCTGAGGCTAGTGCGGCAGATGCTGTCGAAACGGCCGACGCTGCGCGCCAAACAGCTCATCCGCGACGACGACGTGGCCGCGCTGCGGGTGGATGCGGGCGACACACCGATAGCGACTCAGATCGATGGCGAATATCTCGGGCTGCGTAGCACAATGACGTTCCGCGCGGTGCCCGACGCGCTGGACGTCGTCGCGCCTCCGGTAGAGAAATCCCGCTGAGCTGCGGAGATAGCGCTCAAATCGCTCGATGAGCGCGCAGTTAGGTCGACTGTAGTACACCTGCGCGGGCGCGGCGGGAGCAGCCCCGCGCAAACGTGACCTTGGCCACGTGATAAAGCGCACCCTTGACATCTGTCCAGGCTGTGAAACGATCGAGCGATCGGATGCAAGCCGTATTGATTTCTTGCGCCGCTTATAACAGTCGAAAAGCAATAGCGCACATCGCTGTGCGCGCAAAGTAAGGAGTTGGAGACCTATGGATTGGCGCCACAAGGCGGTCTGTCGCGACGAGGACCCGGAGCTGTTCTTCCCGGTGGGAAACAGCGGGCCGGCTCTCGCCCAGATTGCTTCCGCTAAGCAGGTCTGCACCCGTTGCTCGGTCGTCACCGACTGCCTGACTTGGGCGCTGGAGACCGGCCAGGACGCCGGCGTGTGGGGCGGCATGAGCGAAGACGAGCGGCGTGCGCTCAAGCGCCGCAACGCCCGCACCCGGGCGCGCAGCGGGGTCTGATCTCAGACCGACAACGACGCCGCCCCCACCCGGTCGGGGCCGCGCCCGTTTTGGGGTCGGGGAAACCCGGTTCTGCACCGGGCCGTGAGGTCAACCCGATTCTGCACCGGGCCGCGAGCGGGAATTTCACGACGCGACACGCGCATGTCACGTCGTCAGGTTCGCACTGGGTCCCTATCCAGCACTCACAACGTCTGACGGAGCCGGCGACCGCCGACCGGAATGCGCAGCACCATCTCAGTCCCACCGCCTGGCGCATCGCCCGCGGTCAGCGAGCCGTTGAGCTCCGCCGATACCAGCGTGTTGACGATCTGCAAACCGAGCCGGTCAGAGGTTTCCAACCGGAACCCGTCGGGCAGCCCGTGCCCGTCGTCGTGGACCACGACGTCGAGCCAGCGCGCCGAACGTTCGGCCCGGATTGTCACGGCGCGCCGATCCGCCTCTGCCTCAAAGGCGTGCTCGATCGCGTTCTGCACCAGTTCGGTGATCACCATGATCAACGCGGTGGCCCGGTCGGCGTCCAGCGCTCCGATCGACCCGATTCGGGCGACATGGATCGGGATATCCACGCTGGCAACGTCATTCATCATCGGCAGGATGCGGTCGATCACCTTGTCGAGGTTCACCACCTCGTCGACCGACATCGAGAGCGCTTCGTGGACCAATGCGATCGACGACACGCGCCGTACCGACTCCAGCAGCGCCTCGCGTCCTTCAGCACTGGCTGTGCGGCGGGCTTGCAGACGCAGCAGCGCCGCCACGGTCTGCAGGTTGTTCTTCACCCGATGATGGATCTCTCGAATGGTCGCGTCCTTGGAGAGCAGCGCGCGGTCGCGGCGCTTCACCTCGGTGACGTCGCGAACGAGCACCGCCGCACCCGCCGGCTGGCCATGCACGATCAGCGGCAGGGTGCGTAGCAGCACGACCGCTCCGGCCGCGTCGACCTCGAACCGCATGCTCGAGCCACCGGACAGCGATTCACGCACGTGCTCGGCCAACTCGTGCGCCTCGAACGGGTCGGAGATCAGCGGCCGGGTGACGGCAACCAGGTCGTGACCGGCCAGCTCGGCGGCCAGACCCATGCGGTGGTAGGCCGACACCGCGTTCGGGCTGGCGTAACGGACTGTGCCATCAACGGCCAGCCGGATAAAGCCGTCGCCCACCCGCGGACTCGACCGCGACACCGCGATGTCGCCGACGTCGGGGAAGGTGCCCTCGGAAATCATGTGCAGCAGATCCGCGGCGCAGTCCAGGTACGCGGCCTCCAATCTGCTGGACTCCCGGCCGCCCGTCAATGCGGTCTGGTGGGTCAGCACGGCCACTATCCGGCCACCGTGCCGTACCGGTACCGCTTCCATATTGCGTTGTCCGGCAGCGCCTTCCGAACCCTCCCGCCAAATCGTTCCCGACTCGAACGCCGCGACCGCCAGCGGCATCCAGTCCGGAACGACGACGGTGCCGACGGCGTCGCTGAGCAGCACCGTGGGAGCGGTATTGGGCCGGCATTGCGCCACGCACACCAGTGCGCCGTCGGCGTCGGGGTCGCGGCGCACCCACATCAGGTAGTCGGCGAACGACAGGTCCGCGAGCAGTTGCCACTCCCCGACCACGGCATGCAGATGGTCCACCGCACTGCCGGGCAAAACGGTGTGTTCGGCAAGCAGGTCACCGAGGGTGGACATCGGCTAGCTTGCGCCGGTCACAGCGGTACCGATCAGCTGATCACGGCGATCAGGTCGCCGGCCTGAATCACGTCGCCGACCTGCACGGCCACCTTGCTGATGGTGCCCGCAGTCTCGGCCAGCACCGGGATCTCCATCTTCATCGACTCCAGCAGGACCACAGTGTCGCCCTCGTTGATCTGGTCGCCCTCGTGGACCACGACTTCGAGCACGCTGGCCACGATCTCCGCGCGAACGTCCTCGGCCATCTTCACCTCGTTCATCACCCAGTCAACGATTACGTACATCAAAAAAAGCTAGGTCCCTATCGAACCACAACGCGGCCGGCCATCGGGCAGGGCGCTCGGGTAAGCGAACTCCAAGATAAATAAGAGGACCTAGAGAGTTCGATCCGTGATCATGTCGTGTTTCTGTTGTGACAATTGCATAGCACCGTTACTTGAGTGTTTTGAACGCGTGACGAAATCGCCGTGACGCGGCACAAGTCGAGATCGAACTTGAGGAGTAGCGCGTTGTTTGAAAATCATCTTGCCCAGCCGCGTGTGCGGCTGACCCTGATCTGCGCCGCCGCGATGACGCTGGCGACGCTGGGATTCGGTGTCGCGTCCGCCCATGCGGCCCCGGCACTAGTCGATGACCCCATGCCGATTCCGACCCCCCTCGGTACCCCCGCCCCGCTCGGCGTGCCCGGATCGGCCGCCGGAGGCTCAGCGGCAGGCGTGAACGCCGCGAACTCCTTCCTGCAGGCCCTCAACGGCATGCTCAACAAAGTGGTGCCCGGAGTGGGTTCGATCATGCCGACCGACGTCAGCTCACTGACGCCGCCCGGCACGCCCATGTCCGGGGCACCCGTGCCCGGGGCACCCGCACTGGCGACCCCGCCGGCCCCGCCGACCCCGCCAGCACTCGTGCCGCAGACCCTGGCGGGCGCGCGCAGCTTTCACTGAGGCGCGGTAACTGCGGTGGCGGGGCCGATTCCAGGCCCCGCCACCGCGCCACACCCGGCGGTGTGGGACACTTACCAGCCGGAATACCTGCTAGGAGGGGCAATCATGGCAAAACGTGGCCGCAAGAAGCGCGATCGCAAGCACAGCAAAGCCAACCACGGCAAGCGACCCAACGCCTAGAGCGTTTAGTTCAGCCTCACCAGTAGAGCTGATCGCAAGCCCGGCCTTAGGCCGGGCTTGCTGCGGTTAGCACCTAATGTCTGGGCCATGACGGCGACCCGCCTGACCCCGGCTTAGCTCTCGCGGTGGATGATGGTGGTCCGGCTGATCTCTAGCCGCACCCTTTCGTAGAGACCCCGCGGGGCCTTGTCACCACTGCACTTGCGGGCGATCAACGCCTTGATCCGTTCCTCGACCCCGTAGTGCCGCAGGCAGCCCGGGCACTCCTCAAGGTGCTGGCGCAGTTTGGCCTTGGTCTCCGCCGTGCATTCGCCGTCCAGCAGCGTCCAAACTTCGGCGATCACCTCAGAACAGTTGGCCTCGGATCCACCAGCAGCCGGCGGCGTGTTGCAGTCCCGCGAGTGCTCGGTCACGACGACACCTCCTCGGGAGCCTGGCCGTCGCGAATGAAGCCGCGGTCGCGGGCTACATCGGCCAGCAGACTGCGCAACTGTCGCCTGCCTCGGTGCAAACGCGACATCACCGTGCCGATCGGCGTATCCATGATCTCGGCGATCTCCTTGTACGGGAATCCCTCGACGTCGGCGTAGTACACCGCCATCCGGAACTCTTCGGGAAGCTGCTGCAGCGCCTCTTTGATCTCGGTGTCAGGCAGCGACTCCAGCGCCTCCACCTCCGCCGAGCGCAGCCCCGTCGAAGAGTGTTCGGCGCTGGCCGCCAGCTGCCAGTCGGTGATCTCATCCGTCGGGTATTCAGCGGGCGTACGTTGCTTCTTGCGGTAGCTGTTGATGTAGGTGTTGGTCAGGATGCGGTACAGCCACGCCTTGAGGTTGGTGCCCTCCCGAAACGAGCGGAACCCGGCATAGGCCTTGACCATGGTCTCCTGCAGCAGGTCCTCAGCGTCGGCGGGATTGCGCGTCATGCGCAACGCACCGCCGTAGAGCTGATCGAGCATGGGGATCGCGTCGCGTTCGAAACGAGCGGTCAGCTGCTCGTCGGTCTCATCGGAACGCACCGGCGCCTTGGCTTCTGTCGAAGCTTCGGTTTCGGTACCGGACGCACTCTCGCCGTCAGCCATCTCGATCGCCGCTGTCCCTTCTGTCGCGGTGCCCACAACCAGCCCAGCCGATAGCTCGCGTTCCAGCAGACCGATCGCCGTTGACATCGGCGACTCCTTTCCGATCCTAGGGCCGTGATCGACGGCTTGGCACAGCGACCACATGAACTGCCCTACTCAACAGCGTCAGCCCTGGAGCTATTTCCCGGCCGTATGCTGGCGCGGTGAGTCGCGCGGCAACCCGAGCTATCGCGGCCCTGATAGCCGCGCAGGTGCCCTATGAGGTGCTGCGATACCAGCATGAGCCGGACCAGCGCGCTTTCGGAGCCGAAGCGGTCGAGCAGCTCGCGACCGAGGGGCCGGACGGCGTGCGGCCCGAGCAGATCTTCAAGACGCTGGTAGTCGCTGTCCCCCGCGGGCTAGCGGTCGCGGTGCTGCCGGTGCCGGCGAAGCTGTCGTTCAAGGCGGTCGCCGCTGCGCTGGGGGCGCCTAAGGCCGCAATGGCCGACCCGGCGGCGGCACAACGGGCGACCGGTTACGTGCTGGGCGGGATCTCGCCACTCGGACAGCGCAAAGCCTTGCCGACCGTGGTGGACGCCTCGGCGCTGGGCTTTGACCGGTTGCTGTGCAGTGCGGGGCAACGCGGCTGGGACGTGGCGCTAGCGCCCGCGGATCTGATCCGGTTGACCGGTGCGATCACCGCGGACATTCAGGCACACTGACCGCGGTCGTCACCGTTCAGCTGTCTAGGACCGGACCGGGATCGCCACACGGTACGTCGCCGACCGTCGCGGCGAACGACAATTCGGCATCCAGACCTGCGGCCTTCACCACCCGGGCGGTGATGTGCTGGTCGCTGACCAGGCAGAGCCGGATGCCACGCCGGCGGCATCTGGCTGCTTCCTCGACCAGTACCGCGAATGCGCAGATTCCCATGAATTCGAGTCCACTGGCATCGATAATCAGCGGTCCGGGCGCTGTCGCCGCCGCCGCGGCCTCGCCGACCAGGCGCCGCCAGACGGCGATGTTGGACGCGTCGACGCTGCCGCCCGCGTGCACCAGCAGCGCTGACCCGCGACGCTCCACCAGGACGCGCAGCTCGTCTTCCGCAAGACCCGCCGGGGCGACGAAGGCCTCGTCCACGCAGGCCTGGGCAATGAAGCCACCGGCCGCCATCATGACGGTCAGAGCCGGAACCGCTTCCGCCCGTTCCGATCCGACCGTGTTGCGGCGCCAAACCGCGCAACGACTGAGTTTACGCCGTAAACCGAACAGCATGTCGTCGAAGCTACGCCGGTTTGTTTACGTTGTAAACCTTGTCGCGGCGGCTTCGTGGTCCGCGTTGCGTACCGCTGCAGCCGACCCATGCCCCGAACGCACCACCGCCCCGCGCGCCGCAGTCGGCGCGCGGGGCGGTGGTCCCGCTTGGTAGTCCTTGGAGGCGTCTTTGATGTTCTCGCCGGCCTTCTTCAGGCTCGATTTCCCCTGGTCAGCCTTGCCCTCATTTCTGAGGTCGTCATCCCCAGTGACCTTGCCCGCGGCCTCTTTGGCCTTGCCCGCGACATCCTGTGCGGCGTTTTTGGCTTTGTCTGCCAGTCCCATCGTGCAGCCCTCCCTCGTGTGGCGTTACACCGCGAGACATACCCCCGCTGTTTACAACGTAAACACACCGGGGAGCGCCAATCGCCTCAGCGCCGGGCGAGCAGCAGTTCGATCCGGTCGAGCATCGTCTCCAGCGCCTCTTCGAACTCGGCGGTGCTGCGGTCCTGCGACAACATCGGCTGCAGGCGCCGCAGGTTCGGGTAGTCGGTGAGGTCGCGGCCGGGACGCTCAACCTTGTCATCGAGGAGGACCTCGTCGGGGTGCAGTTCGGCGCCGCGGGCAGACACTTCCAACAGCAGGTGACCGATCAGGAATGTCGTGTAAGAGCGGTAGGCCGCCACCGCGGCGTCGTCGTCGAATCCGTAGGAGATCAACGTGTCCAGGAAGCTCTCCATCCAGCGCAGACTGCGCAGCGGCGGCCGAACCCACGGCGCCTCCGGCGCCTGGGTGGCGACCAGCGGAAAGACCTCCGGATGGTCGAGTGCGATCTGGCGTACCCCGTGCGCCAGCCGCATGAGGTAGTCCTGCCAGCCGTCTTCCTGACGCCGCGCCGCAAGTTGATCGGCGTAGAGCCGGTCGATGATGTGGTCCACGACGCCGCTGAGCAGGTCGCCACGGCCGTGCACGTAACGGTAGAGCGCCATCGCCTCGACCCCGCAGGCCGCGCCCAGGGCACGCATCGTCAATTTCGACAGGCCCTGGCGATCAATGAAGTCGATGGCCGCTTCCAAGATGCCGTCGCGGCTCAGCTGCGACAACGAGCGCGGGCCGTCGAAACCACCGACGTCGTCGGGCAACTCGGCCTCGCCCAGCCGACGCCGAGCACCGGAACCATCGATATCCACGTGGACCACCCTTTTTTCACTGCACCGACAAGACGATCAGCCGACCCAGCCCAGGCGTGGTAGTCATCCGGACCGCCTCGCAGCGGACCACGAGACTCGGTGTCCACTGCTGGTGAGTTTACGTCGTAAGCCCGCCCCCGCCGCAGAAACGCTCGCTCTGCAAATCGAACCGATGAGAACCACCCTCACCTGGGCTCAATACCCGGCCGAGCTGCACTTGACGCACCAACGGATCGGAACCTACATTCAGCAAAATTGAATTGTCATTCATTCATTATGAATACAACCTCACCGAACGTTCGCCGACCCGCAATCGCTGACCCAGGAGACCCCGTGCCCGACTTCGACGACATCACCTATGAGGTCGACGGCCCCGCTGCCGTCATCACGATCAACCGCCCGCACCGTTACAACGCCTTCCGCGGTCAAACCGTGGAGGAAATGATCAAGGCGTTCCGCGCAGCCTGGGCCGATACCCGGGTTGCGGCCATTATCCTCACCGGAGCCGGCGAGAAGGCTTTCTGCACCGGCGGCGACGTCAAGCAGCGCGCCGAGACCGGTGATTACGGACCCACCGAAAGCGGCATGTTCGAGATCGGCTACTTGCACAAGGTGATTCGCGATGTTCCCAAGCCGGTGATCGCCGCGGTCAACGGCGTCGCCATCGGCGGTGGCCACGTGCTGCACGTGCTGTGCGACCTGTCGATAGCTTCGGAGACCGCCAAGTTCGGTCAGGCCGGCCCCCGGGTCGGATCCTTCGACGCCGGATTCGGCTCGGCGTACCTGGCCCGCGTCGTCGGCGAGAAGCGCGCCCGGGAACTCTGGTACCTGTGCCGGCAGTACGACGCCGCCACCGCCGAACGCTGGGGTCTGGTGAACTGGGTGGTCCCGGCCGAGCGACTCCTCGACGAGGCCAAGGCGATCGCCGCCGAGATCGCCGAAAAGAGCCCGACCGCACTGCGCTTCCTCAAACAGTCCTTCAACGCCGACACCGATCACCAAGCCGGTCTGAGCAACCTGGCGATGTCGGCGCTGGAGATCTTTGTGCATACCGACGAGGGCAGGGAGGGCGCCGCGGCGTTCGCCGAGAAGCGTCCCGCCAACTTCGGCCAGTTCATCACGGCCTGACGTCGACCAGGACAGGACTACGCCATGAGCAATGCCCTCGCGTTGGTCACCGGAGCCGGATCCGGTATCGGCAAGGCGATCACCCTGGCGTTCGCCGCACAGGGTGATCGAGTGATCGCTGCCGATCTCGACCTCGCCGCGGCCGCGGCGACCGCCGCCCGACCGCCCCGGCTGGTCACCGCATTGGCGGTCGACGTCGCCGATCGCGCGCAGGTCGACGCGTTACGTGACCGCGCGCACGCGAAGATCGGGGTGCCAACGGTGGTGGTCAACGCGGCCGGGTGGGACCGTACCGACCAATTTCTCAACGCAACAACGGAATTCGCTGAGAAGGTGGTGGCGATCAACTATCTGGGTCCGGTTCACGTCTGCAGTGCATTCCTGCCGGGCATGATCGAGGCGGGCCGCGGTGGACGCGTCATCAATTTGGCCAGCGACGCCGGGCGGGTCGGCAGTGCGGGCGAAAGCATCTACGCCGGCGCCAAGGGCGGGGTGATCGCGCTGACCAAGTCACTGGCGCGGGAGATGGCCCGGCACGCGATAACCGTCAACTGCGTGTGTCCGGGGCCCACCGACACCCCGCTGTTCGCGGCTCAGCCCGAGAAACTGAAAGAGGCTCTGGTCAAGGCGATCCCGTTCCGCCGGTTGGCTCGGCCCGAGGAAGTCGCCGCCCCGGTGCTGTTCTTCGCCTCCGATGCCGCGTCGTTCATTACCGGTCAGGTGATCAGCGTCAGCGGTGGTCTGACCATGGCGGGCTGAGCGATGGCGACCAAGCTGCGGTACGGCCCCGAGCACCGGCAATTCCGGGAGATGGTCACAGAATTCGTGCAGAAAAGCGTCGTCGGGGCCCACGAGAACCGGGAGCGATCCGGCTGCTGGGACCGGGCACTATTCATTGAGGCCGGCCGCCTGGGCCTGCTGGGCTTCCCGGTGGCCGAGGAATTCGGCGGCCCGGGCGTGCACGACTTCCGCTACCACGCCATCGTGATCGAAGAACTGCAGCGAGCCGGGGCGGCTGCCGAAGCGATCGCGTTCTCCCTGCAGAACGACGTGGTGCTGCCCTACCTGACCGACCTCACCACGCCCGAGCAGCAGGAGCGCTGGCTACCTGGGGTGGTCACCGGCGAGACGGTGCTCGGTATCGCGATGACCGAGCCCGGCACCGGCAGCGACCTCGCGGGCATTCGCACCACGGCGCGTCGTGATGGCGAACATTACGTCGTCAACGGCGCGAAGACCTTCATCTCCAACGGCCAAACCGGTGATCTGTTCGTCGTTGCGGTGCGCACCGGTGAAGACCGGCACCGCGGGCTGTCGCTGCTGGTGGTCGAAGCGGACACGCCGGGCTTCCACCGCGGCCGCAATCTGGAGAAGATCGGCCTACACGCCCAGGACACCAGCGAACTGACCTTCACCGATCTGCGGGTGCCAGCGGCAAACCTGCTCGGCGAGGAGGGACAGGGCTTCTTCCAACTGGTCCACAACCTGCCGCAGGAGCGGCTGTCGTTGGGAGTCGGCGCAGTCGCGGCCGCCGAGGGCGTGCTGCACGAGACGCTGGACTACGTGAAGCAGCGCCACGCGTTCGGTTCGCCGATCGCGGGTTTTCAGAACACCCAGTTCGTGCTCGCCGAGGTTGCCACCGAACTCGACATCGCCCGGACATTCCTCGACGACTGCATCGCCGAGCACCTGGCGGGCGACCTGACCGCGGGCCGAGCCGCCAAGCTGAAGTGGTGGACGACCGACCTGCAAGTGCGCACCGCGGATCGTTGCCTGCAACTGTTCGGCGGTTACGGTTACATGCGCGAATACCCGGTTTCGCGGGCCTTCGTCGACGCCCGCATCCAGACCATCTACGGCGGCACCAACGAGATCATGAAGACGATCATCGCCAAGGACCTGGGAATCTGATTTCGCCGATAGGAGAGCACGCCTTGACCATCGATTACGGTCAACTGCCCGTCGAGGAGGCGGTACGCGCAGCCCGAACCGATTCGCGGCGTCGTCAGATCCTTGATGCGGCAGTCAAAGTCATGCAGAAGACCGGGTTCCACCAGATGTCGATGCAGGACCTGGCTACTGCGGCCGACGTGAGCGTCGGCCTGATCTACAAGTACTTTTCCGGCAAGGAAGACCTGCTGCTGGCGACCATCGTGCGGATCCAGGACGCCTTCAGCGATCAGCTCTCCCCCGTCATCGCCGAGGCCGGCGACGACCCCATCCAGCAGCTGACAGCCGGCATCCGGCGCTATATCGAAATCGTCGATGAAAACCTAGACGCGGTGGTGCTGACCTACCGGGAAAGCCGCACCCTGGACTCGGCGGGGCGGGCCAAGATCAAGGAACTCGAGATCGCGAGCGCCGCACCACTTCGCGCCGTCGTCGAGGCTGGGATCGCTGCCGGAGCTTTCCACGACGTCGACGTCGACCTCATCGTTTTCGACATCATGCTGCTCGCACATGGTTGGGCGCTCAAGCGCTGGCACTTCGGCGAGCTGTACACCCTCGATGAATACATCGGGCTACAGACCCGTTTCACACTGGACGCGCTGGTGCGCCACGGCGCCACCGCGGGCTAGCTTCCAGTGCCAGGTCGAGGACGAAAACATCCCCCGGAGCACCACCACCATGGCCGCCGCGGCATAGGCTGACAGCCATGCCCAACTCAGGCCCTCTCTCCGGTAAAACCATGTTCATTTCGGGTGCCAGCCGTGGCATCGGCCTGGCGATCGCCAAGCGGGCCGCCCGCGACGGCGCCAACATCGCGCTGATCGCCAAGACCGCCGAACCCCACCCCAAGCTCGACGGCACGATCTACACCGCCGCCGCGGAAATCGAAGAGGCCGGCGGCCAGGCGCTGCCGATCGTCGGCGACATCCGTGACGGAGACTCCGTGGCAGGGGCGGTGGCCACCGCCGTCGAACGGTTCGGCGCCATCGACATCTGCGTGAACAACGCCTCAGCGATCAACCTCGGTTCGATCCTCGAGGTGCCATTGAAGCGCTTTGACCTGATGAACGGCATCGAGGTGCGCGGCACCTACGCGGTGTCGCAGGCCTGCATCCCGCACATGATCGGCCGCGACAATCCGCACATCCTGACGCTGTCCCCGCCGATCCGGCTGGAGCCCCAATGGCTCAAACCCACCGCCTACATGATGGCCAAGTTCGGGATGACCCTGTGCGCGCTCGGTATGGCCGAGGAGCTCCGCGGGCACGGCATCGCCTCCAACACGCTGTGGCCGCGCACCATGATCGCGACCGCGGCGGTGCAGAACCTGCTCGGCGGCGACGAGGCGATGGCCCGCTCCCGCACCCCCGACATCTACGCCGACGCCGCGTACGCCATCGTGACCAGGCCGGCCCGCGAATACACCGGCAACTCCCTGCTGTGCGAGGACGTGCTGGTGGACTCCGGCGTCACCGATCTGTCGGTCTATGACTGTGTGCCCGGCAGTGACCTGGGCGTGGACCTGTGGGTCGACACCGTCAACCCGCCGGGATACCTGCAGCCCTAGCGGCGAGGCGTCGGTGACCGAGGTCTTCGTCGAAAGCGAGTTCGCGCCGCTGCGCACCGTGCTGCTCGCCCAGTCCGAACTGGCTCTGCCGGAAGACATCTCGGATTCCGAGTTGGGTTTCCCTGCTCCAGGGTCGACCGAAAATGTCGTCGCCGGAAAGGATTTCGGTGCGGCCTTCCCGCAGCGACAGCGGCTGTGGCTGCAGGAACGCCGCAACTTCGAGTCGGTGTTGCACCGCTACGGTGTGGAGGTGCTGCGGCCGCGGATGTTGACCGCGGCCGAGAAGGCCGCAGCCGGATCCGACGGTTACGCCAATTTCTTTGTGCGCGACCCGTTTTTCACCATCGGTGATGTCGTGATCGAGGGCTCCCTTCGGTTTCGGCATCGCCGTCGTGAGGTTTTTCCGGTCCGCGACATCCTGCGCGAGCGGGTGTATCCGGCGCCTTGCGATTATGTCGCCGTGCCGGCTCCCGAGATCGCCGCCGACGACGACGCGACGTTGGGGCCCGGACCGTTCCTCGAGGGCGGCGATGTCCTGGTCCTCGGCCGGCATGTCTTCGTGGGAACATCGGGTCTTGCGTCGAATGAACTCGGAGCGCGTTGGCTGGACAAGCTGCTCGCCGCGCGGGGCTACACCGTTGAGGTGGTCCGGTTGGTCCCGGACATCTTGCACTTGGACTGCGCGCTCGGTTTGATCCGGGACGGCCTGCTGGTCGTGTGCGAAGAAGCGCTGCTCGACGGGGTTCCGGCCGCGCTGAAGTGCTGGGATCGGATTCCGGTTTCGCTATCGCAGGCCAAGGATCTGGCCACCAACGGGTTGCCGATCTCCCCCGACGTCTATGTCACCGATCCGGCCTTCAGTAACGTCGGCGAGCAACTGGAACACCGTGGCGTCACGGTCGAGTACGTCGAGTTCGGAATCAGCCGGTCGCTAGGCGGCGCATTCCGGTGCAGCACCCAACCCGTTGCGAGTGAGTGATCTTTAGTGGTCACGCGACTCGCACCCCGTCTCGGGGT
>CAXYUC010000039.1:0-29192 GCA_964292075.1 uncultured Mycolicibacter sp. | reverse complement strand
CCGCCCGAAGCCGCCTAACCACAAATCCCGTGTCCACTACATGGGGGCAAGGCCCATCAGCCCCGTCAACCCGTCGGCGCCCGCACTGTCTGCCGGATTCATGTCGGTATTCGTCGGCCCCGGATGGACGAGGTTGACGGTGATTCCGCGTGGCCCGAGTTCGCGGGCCAAGCCGCGGGTGAAGGACAGCAACGCAGATTTCGACATCGAATAGACCGTTGCGTAATCGATCGCCACCCGTTCCGCCAAACAGGATCCCAGCGAGACGATGCGGCCGCCGTCGGGCAGATAGGCGAGCGCAGCCTGCGATGCCAGCACGACCGACCGGATGTTCACGGCGATCAGGTGGTCGATCTGCTCTAGGGTGGTCTCGACCAGTGGAGCCGAGTACAACACACCGGCGTTGTTGACCAGGATGTCCAGTCCGCCGATGTGCGACACCGCTTCCGCTACCGACGACGTCACCGCAGCGGCGTCGGCGCTGTCGGCTTGGATCGCGACGGCCTTCTGTCCGAGCGACCGAATCCTGCCGGTCACCTTTGCTGCCGAATCGGTCGATCGCTGGTAGGTGATCGCGACGTCGGCGCCACGTGTGGCCAGTTCTACGGCGATGCCGGCGCCGATCCCGCGCGCGGCGCCGGTGACCAACGCTCGCTTTCCCGTCAGGTCTGTCATCGGTTCCTCCCGCTCATGTCCGGCTTCCGGTATGAGCCTGCATCTTCTGTCGGCGTCACACGAGTGGCGTATCTGCCCGAATACGAAAGGCTTTGGCCAAAATCCGGGTCACCGACGATCAGCGCGGGTACCGCTGTGAGGTGGGCCTCGTGCCAGCCAACACCGGACCAGCCATACCCGGACTTGCAGGCGCTTCATGGAGCGTCTGTCGTTCGTGCGCAACCGGGCCGCTCATCACGAAGCGATTCACCAGTGCAATCTCGCGCGCGACGTCGATGATGCGGTAACCCTCATGGGCCGGGTTTCACCTGACGCCGCCGGATGGGTGCGCGCTGGGGAGCACGTCCTACTACGGCCCGCAAAAGCAGCGGGAATACCCATGATGTGGACCAGATTTCAGTCCTCCGCATCAACGGCCAGTTACGGCGGTCTAAGCGCGCGAGACGATTAGCTCACACCACACCGCTGACATAGCGGCGTTCTCTAACCGCCGCCAACACGGTACGCAGTCCTTCGGCGCTTTGCCGCCAGGAGAATTCGGCGCTGCGGTCCTGCGCTTTGGCGCCGAGCTGCTCGCGCAGCACCGCGTCCGCCAGCAGTTGGTGGAGTTGCTCGACCAGCTCGTCGCGGTCGTCGACCAACATCCCGGTGACCCCGTCGACGATCGAATCGGACAGTCCACCCGAGGCCCGGTAGCCGATGGTGGGCACACCGTGTTGGCCCGCCTCGATGACGGCCAGGCCCCAGCCCTCCTTGCGGGAGGGCAACACGTGCACCCAAGCCTGCTGCACCAGTTCGTGCTTGGTGAGTTCGTCGACGTGGCCATGGAAGGTGACCGCGTCGGTGATCCCCAGCTCGGCGGCGTGCTCCACCAGCCGATCGCTCCACCAACCTCCGCCGATGACGTCGAGGTGCAGACCCGGCACCCGGGCACGCAGCGCCGCAACCGCGTCCAGCGCGTCCTCGATCTGCTTATGCGGCACCAGGCGGGACAGCACCACCACCCGCGGCGTCGGCGAGCGAGGATGGGTCAGCGTCGCCGGCGGCGCCTCGTCGAGGCCGTTGCGCACCACCGCGATGCGCTCGGGGCCCACACCGAGCTCGATCAGGTCGCGCACCGAGGGCAGTGACACGGTCAGGTATTGGTTGCGTCGGTTCAGCCAGGGCGACAGCCTCGACTCCACCAGCCAGCCGATCCGGCTGAGCACCGGCCCGGCCACCGGCCACTGCTCGCGGTGGCAGTGGTGCACCAGCATCGCGACCCGCCGCCCGTAGGCGAGCCGGGCCAGGAACGGCAGCCCATTCTGGGTGTCGATCACCGCGTCGGGCCGCACCCGCCGCAGCTGACCGAGGCCAAATCGGGCGGCCACCATGGCCGCCCCCGCCCACAGGTACACCGTGTAGGGGCCGCCGCGCCGGTTGATGTGCACCCCGTCGACGACCTCGTGTTTGGGCGCGCCCGGGTAACGGGCGGTACGCAGCGTGACCGCCACGCCGGCGGCAGCCAGCTCGGCGCCGATGCGCTGCAGATAGGTCTCGCTGCCGCCGCCCTGCGGATGCCCGGTGTCACGCCAACACAGCAGCAGGACCGAGCGGACAGCAGACACGCCGACCAGGGTAGTCGGCTTACTCGAGGCCTAGGCTGGCTCGGTGGCTGCCACCGACCTGTTCGCGCGACGCGCGACCCTGGCTCGTTCGGTGCGCCTGCTGTCCCAGTTCCGCTACGAGCAGACCGCGCCGGCCCGGTTCTACGGTGCGCTGGCCGACGACACCGCCGCCATGGTCACCGAGCTGTGGCGGGGGGTGTGCGGGGACGATCCGGCCGGCACGACGCTGCTCGACGTCGGCGGCGGGCCGGGCTACTTCGCCACCGCGTTCGCCGACGCCGGGCTGCGCTATATCGGTGTGGAACCCGACCCGGACGAAATGCATGCGGCGGGTCCCCGGACCGCGGACGCCGGGCCCCGGGGGGGCAGCTTCGTGCGGGCCTCGGGGATGGCCCTGCCGTTCGCCGACGCCAGCGTGGACATCTGTTTGTCGTCCAACGTCGCCGAGCACGTGCCGCGACCCTGGCAGCTCGGCGACGAGATGCTGCGGGTCACCCGGCCCGGCGGACTGGCGGTGCTGTCCTACACGGTCTGGCTGGGCCCGTTCGGTGGCCACGAGATGGGCCTGACGCACTATCTGGGCGGGCAGCGAGCCGCCCGGCGCTACACCCGCCGGCACGGTCATCCGCCGAAGAATAACTACGGCTCGTCATTGTTCGCGGTGTCCGCCGCCGAGGGGCTGGATTGGGCCCGCCACACCGGCGCCCTGGTCGCGGCTTTCCCCCGTTATCACCCGCGATGGGCGTGGTCGATGACGAAGGTGCCGGGCATTCGCGAGTTCGCAGTGAGCAATCTGGTGCTGGTTCTGCAACCGGACTGATGGATTGACTGCAACGTGTTCTAATCCGCCGGTCGGCTAGGTAGGGTGGCGCCCATGACCGACTCCAGCATCACTGAATACGACACCCTTTTTATCGGCGGCAAGTGGACCGCCCCGTCCACCGATCGGGTGATCGAAGTTCACTGCCCGGCCACCGGCACGTATGTCGGCAAGGTGCCGCTGGCAGCCAAGGGCGATGTGGACGCGGCGGTCGCTGCCGCTCGCACCGCGTTCGACTCCGGCCCGTGGCCGTCGACCCCGCCGGCCGAGCGGGCCGCGGTCATCGCCGCCGCGATCAAGCTGATGGAAGAGCGCAAGGACCAGTTCACCGCGCTGCTGGGCGCCGAGACCGGTCAGCCCCCGCTGAGTGTCGAGACGATGCACTGGATGAGCTCGCTGGGCGCCCTGAACTTCTTCGCCGGCCCCGCCGTCAACGAGGTCAGCTGGGAAGAGATCCGCACCGGCGCCTACGGCCAGACCATCGTGCGCCGCGAACCGATCGGTGTGGTCGGTGCGATCGTGGCGTGGAACGTGCCGCTGTTCCTGGCGGTCAACAAGCTGGGTCCGGCCCTGCTGGCCGGCTGCACGGTGGTGCTCAAGCCCGCTGCCGAGACGCCGTTCAGCGCGAACCTGCTGGCGCAGGCCTTCGCCGACGCGGGCTTGCCGGAAGGCGTGCTGTCGGTGGTGCCGGGCGGCGCCGAGACCGGTCAGGCGCTGACCTCCAACCCGGGCGTGGACATCTTCTCCTTCACCGGCAGCTCGGCCGTCGGCAAGGAAATCGGCAAGCGCGCCGCGGACCTGCTCAAGCCGTGCACGCTGGAACTCGGGGGCAAGTCGGCGTCCATCGTGCTCGAAGACGTCGACCTGGCATCGGCGATCCCCATGCTGGTGTTCTCCGGGATCATGAACACCGGGCAGGCCTGCGTGGCCCAGACCCGCATCCTGGCGCCGCGCTCGCGCTACGAGGAGATCGTGGAGGCGGTCAAGAACTTCGTCACCGTGCTGCCGGTCGGCCTGCCGGATGACCCGGGCGCCCAGATCGGCGCGCTGATCAGCGAGAAGCAGCGTGAGCGGGTCGAGGGCTACATTGCCAAGGGCATTGAGGAAGGCGCCCGGCTGGTCTGCGGCGGCTCGCGCCCCGAGGGCCTAGATGGGGGCTTTTTCGTCGAGCCGACCGTGTTCGCCGACGTGGACAACTCCATGACCATCGCCCAGGAGGAGATCTTCGGGCCGGTGCTGTCGATCATCGCCTACGACACCGAGGACGACGCGGTCGCGATCGCCAACGACTCGATGTACGGACTGGCCGGCAGCGTGTGGACCTCGGACGTGCCGCGCGGGATCGAGATCGCCAAGAAGATCCGTACCGGGACCTACGGGATCAACTGGTATGCCTTCGACCCGTGCTGCCCGTTCGGTGGCTTCAAGAACTCCGGTATCGGCCGGGAGAACGGCAAAGAGGGCGTCGAGCACTTCACTCAGCAGAAGAGCGTGCTGATGCCGATGGGCTACACCCTGGACGCCTGATCGGGTAGCGCCCCAGATCGGTTCACCTTAAGCCCCCACATCGCGGTCAGTGCCAACCGTGAAGTCGGCAACGGCGCGGGGCTGGGGTCGGCGGCTCAGCCGTTGAGTTGGCGCCGTCGGCGGTACTCGATGCAGCGCCCCACCTGGGCGCGGTAGAAATCTTCATCGCGCCCGCCGGCGGTGTACAGCCGCGCACCGAGCCGGTCCCGGAGCTCTCCGAGATCCACCTGCTCGGCGGTGGCGTTGGCCAGCACCCAGTCGACGGCGGCTTCGCTGCCCTGTTCCCGGCAGATCCGCTCGGCCTGTTTGGCCGCAGCGCGTTTGTGGAACCTGGCGAACCCGCGCTTGCTCCAGGCCCGCAGCTCCAGGGCTTCCAGGTCGAGCAGTTCACGCAACACCGACAGCGGTCCGTCCGGCACGGTCTTGAACGGTGCAGCGTCGACGAAAGTCAATGCGCCGTCGCCACGGCGGATCTCCTCGATGTCGGGTTCCACTACGACCGCCCCGCGCCCCTTGGCCAGCTCGTGGGCCCACCGGACGATGACGTAGCCATGGTCCGGTAGCCGGTATTTCCGGGTGTGGGTGTCCACGGCAATCGAGGGTAGCGATCAAGGCTTGGCGAATCCGGCGTGATCCAAGATTTTCTGTCCCGCCGCACCGGTCACCAGGTCGACAAAGCTCTGCGCTAACTCAGGCCGCTTGGTATCTTTCAGCACCGCAATGGGATAGACATTGATCGCATCGGTAGCTTCGGCGAATTCGACCATGGCCACCTTCTCGCCAACGGCAACGGCATCAGTGACGTTGACCAAACCGGCATCAGCCTCGCCGGTGGACACTTTGTTGACGACATCCTCCACATTCGGTTCTTCGCTGATCGGATGCAGCCGAATCCCAGTGCTGTCCTGGATCTTCCGGGTCGCCACTCCGCACGGCATCGGCGGCGCGTTGGTCACTACCAGGAGGCCCGGTTGGGCCAGGTCGGCGAAAGACCCGACGTGTTTGGGGTTGCCCGGCGCGGTGACGATGACCAGCCTGTTGGAGGCGAAGTCGACCGGCGTGCCGGCCAACAGTCCAGAGGTGGCGACCTTGTCCATTTGTGCGGTGTCAGCCGAGGCGAAAACGTCGGCAATAGCCCCCTGGGTCAGCTGGAGGGCCAGATCCGAAGAGCTGGCGAAGTCGAATCGCACCGCTGCGCCGGGGTGGTCGGCCTGGAACCGTTCACCGATCGCGGTAAAGGTAGGCCGCAGGGAAGCTGCGGCGAGCACCACGATCGCCTGCGGGCCCGCCGCAGGGCTGCAACCGGATTGGATCGCCGCGACGACACACAGCACTGCGGCGAGCACCCTGATTCTGCGCTTGATGAGCAATGTCCTACCGGTCCTCGTCGGCATCAGCGTCCCAGCTGTCCGGCACCATGGGCACTATCGGGCCGCCGCCGAAGGTGTGGCCGGCAAGAGTGGCCAAGCCCGACGGCCGGAGCACGCCGGTCTTGAACGCGACGCCGTCGAAACCGGCCGATTCAGACCCCTGGGTGCCTGAAGCACCGGCATCGGCTACTTCCGGAGCCAAATCCAGGTATTCGTGTCGGTAACCGCGGTCGATGAGCGTGCGGCGTGGCCGCCGGCTCCGAGCCTGTTGCGGCCGCAGCTGCGGTGTAGCGGCAGCGGCCGGGGCTGCGGCCGGTGCTGATGAAGTCCTGCCGACCCTGCTTCGGGCACTTGACTTCGCCTCCGCGCCGACGCCCCCCACCAGGAACGAATAGGCCAGATTTTGCCCGCCCACGGCCCCTTCTGTACCGACGAAGGGCGGAGGCGCGGGGGGCGGGGGCGGAGGTGGCGGGGGCGGCACCGGCGCCGGCGCCGGCGTTGGGGCGACGGAAGGAGATGACCCGACGATGCCGGCCGCGTTCGGCAGCGGCGGTGCGGAAAGCGGTGTCGGCGCAACGGGAACCGGGATAGCCGAGGCGGAGACACCCGCGAGCCCGGCGAGACCAGAAAGGCCCGCGAATCCGCCGGACGCTACCGCAGGTGCGGTTACCAGGGGTGCGGCCAGCGCGGCGGAGTAGATCGGATTGGCGGTGATGAAGGTACCCAACATCCCCGGGTTGTTCAGGATGATCCAGGTCAAGAACAGTGTCCGGTGCACGACGAATTGGGTGCCCAGCAACAGCACCGCTTGAATCAGCTGCGAGGGGTTACTCGCGTACATCGGAATCATCTGCTCCACCCGCGGGAGGAAGTTCGCCAGGCTGGGGTACATCATGGAAAAGGAGTGCGGCGAAAACGGGTTGAACTGCGGCGGGAAGATGGCTTGCAGCCACTGATCGAATGTGGTCGGCAGGCTGGTTCCCATCCCCGGCATGTTCCCCATGCCGCCGCCGTTCATACCGACGCCGCCGTTCATACCGCCGCCGCCGTTCATACCCGAGCCGCCGTTCATGTCCATCTTTGTGATCTGCGGCGCTGCCGTGGTGTGCGGTGCGGTGGCGACCGCCGCGGCCGCGGTGGTCTGGTAGGTCGCCATCGTGGTGGCGGCCTGAATCCACATCCGCACATAGTCGGCCTCGTTGAGGGCAATCGGGATGGTGTTGATACCGAAGAAGTTCGTGGCTACCAGCACTCCGTGAATGGCATGGTTGGCCGCCAAGTCCGGCAACGTCGGCATGCCGGCCAACGCGCTGACGTATGCGGCGGCCGCCACCTCCTGCCCGGCGGCCTCGCCGGCGCTGTCAGCGCTGGCCTCCATCAGCCAAGCGAGATAAGGCGTATGGGCTGCCAGATAGGACTCCGCGGCCGGCCCCTCCCAGGCCCCGCCCTGCACCGCCGCCAAGACCGCTGCGAGCTCGCCGGCGAGCTCTGCATATTCGGTACTGAGCATGTACCACGCCTCAGCAGCGGCCAGCAGTGGACCCGGCCCGGGTCCACTGCTCAGCAATGCCGAGTGCACCTCCGGTGGAGCTGCCATCCATACCGATGCGGTCATCGTCACCTATCCAGTGCCGAACACGTCAAGACGGCGAACGCGCCTCGACAGCGGTCATCGCGCAACGTTGCGTACGCGGTAGTTTATGCTCCTAAACTCCGCAATTGCGTATAAATAGCGTGTTTTTACCTGATTCACTGACCCAGGCCAGCTGTACTGACCGCGGACGTTAGCTACGGCGTGGCGTGCTGACATGACGAAGACCTCCGAGTGAAGTACGAGCTGCTGAAGAACGCACCACTCGCTGCGACGGTCCTGCGAAAAATCCCCGCTAGAACGCGTCCTCGGCGAGATCCATCAACGCGAGGTCCTCGCTTTCCACCACGCGTCGATCCGCGCCGAGGCGCGGTAACACATTGGCCGCGAAGAACTTTGCCGCTGCCACTTTTCCGCGGTAGAAATGTTGCTCGTCGCCGGACGCTCCTTGATCCAGCGCCGTCAGCGCAACCTCGGCCTGACGCAGCAGCAGCCAGCCGATCACCAGATCGCCAACGTCCAGCAGGAACCGCACCGAGCCCAACCCCACCCGATAGAGCTCACGGGGTTCCTGCTGTGAGGCGAACAGGTATCCGGTCATGGCGGCCACCATCGCCCGGACGTCGTCGAGCGCAGCGGCCAGCTGCTTGCGGGAGTCGGCCAGCTCAAGGCGGGCGTTACCGCTGTCGAGGAACGCCTCGATCTGGGCTACTAGATGCGCCAGCGCGACACCGCGATCACGTGCGATCTTGCGAAAGAAGAAGTCCTGCGCCTGAATCGCGGTGGTGCCCTCGTAGAGACTGTCGATCTTCGCGTCCCGGATGTACTGCTCAATCGGATAGTCCTGCAGGAAACCCGAGCCGCCGAAGGTCTGTAGCGATTCGGTCAGGTACTGATACGCCCGTTCCGATCCGACGCCCTTGACGATCGGCAGCAGCAGATCGTTGACCCGCTCGGCCATCTCGGCGTCGGCACCGGACACCAGCATCGCCACCGCTGGATTCTGGTGAGCCGCGGTGTAGAGGTACAGCGCCCGCATGCCCTCCGCGTAGACCTTCTGCATCATCAAGGCGCGCCGCACATCCGGGTGGTGGATGATCGTCACCCGCGGCGCGGTCTTATCGGTCATCTGGGTCAGGTCGGCGCCCTGAATGCGCGTCTTGGCATACTCCAGGGCATTGAGATACCCGGTGGACAGCGTGGCGATCGCCTTGGTTCCCACCATCATTCGCGCATATTCGATGACGTGGAACATCTGCGCGATGCCGTTGCGGGTGTCGCCGACCAGCCACCCTTTCGCCGGGATGCCGTGCTGCCCGAAGGTCAGTTCGCAGGTGGTCGAAACCTTCAGTCCCATCTTGTGTTCCAGCCCGGTGACGAACACCCCGTTGCGCTCGCCGGGCTCCCCGGTCTCGGGATCGGGTAAGAACTTGGGCACCAGAAACAAGCTGAGCCCCTTGGTTCCGGGCCCGGCGCCCTCGGGGCGGGCCAGGGTCATATGCATGATGTTCTCGAACAGGTCGTCACTGTCGCCGTTGGTGATAAACCGCTTGACGCCGTCGATATGCCAGCTGCCGTCGGGCTGCTCGATGGCCTTGGTCCGCCCCGCCCCGACGTCAGAGCCGGCGTCCGGCTCGGTGAGCACCATGGTGGCGCCCCAGTTCCGCTCAATCGCCATGGCCGCCCAGTGCCGCTGCTGCTCGTTGCCCAGCCCGTAAAGGATGTTGGCGAAGACCGGGCCGGCCATGAACATGAACACCGCCGGGTTGGCGCCCAGCACCAGCTCCGCGATCGCCCACGACACCATCGCCGGCGCCGGCACCCCGCCGACGTCTTCACACAGCCCGATCCGAAACCACTCGCCGTCCTGCCAGGCTCGCAGCGATTCCTTGAAGGGTTCCGGCAGCGTCACATGGTGGGTGGCCGGGTCGAATACCGGCGGATGGCGGTCGCTGGCGGCAAAGGACTCGGCCACCGGCCCCTCGGCCAGCCGGGCGGCTTCGGCCAGCATCTGGCGCACTGTGTCGCCGTCGAGATCTCCGAAGGCGCCGTCGGCCAGGCATTGCTCCAGACCCAGCAGTTCGAAGAGATTGAATTCCAGGTCGCGCACATTGCTCTTGTAGTGACCCATGAAGTCCAGCATGCACCTTGACGATGCGCAGGTCGCCGGAATCGCGACGTTTCAGCGCACCCTAACGCACCAAGTGCAATCCCCACTGACGCAGGATCGGGTCCACCAAGACGAAGTCGGTGCTGGAGTCGTCGTCCACCGGTCCACCCTGCAGAAGCCCGACCGCGCTGACACTGCCGTCGGGGTTGACCACGAAGCCGGGACTACCGCTGTCACCGATGGTGCTGTACACGCGGGTCTCCACGAGGTTGCCGTTGACGGCGGTCACGGGACCGCAGGTCTCACCGGTCTGGGCGCCGACCTTGCAGATCGTCATACCGAGGTGAATCTGATCCGCCGACAGCACACCGGCCACCGGGTAGCGGCCGGCAATTCGGGGGTTGGGCCGGCCGGCGTCGGGGTCGAGCCGGATGATCGCGGCGTCACGGTCCTCACCGTTGTCCTCGCTGGCGGTGATTCTGCCGAGCGGCGTCTCGAAGATGTCGGTCCACTGCGATCCGTCGTGCGAGTCGCAGTGGCCGCTGGTCAGCAGGTAGTAGCCGCCGTCGCCATCCTGGGTGAGGAAGCCCGCGGTACAGCTGCTGTTGTCGTCCAGCAGCTCGATGCCCGGCATCGGCCCGGCCGACGCAATACCGGCGAAGGCCAGTCCCGCGGCCGTCAGGACGCCCGCCAACGCGATCTTGACCATCAGGTGTCCAGTACCGACGCCACGGTGGCTTCGACGTCGCCTAGTCCGGCCAGATCGATGCCGAAGCGGTCGGTCAGAGCCGTACATACCTGTGCGGCGTCGTCGAACCGAATCCGCTCGGTGCCGCTGCGGGCATGGATGGCGAGGTTGCGGCCGCGCAGGTTCCAGCGGGCATCGTCGGTCACCAGCGCCGCGCTGAGGCCGACGACGAAGTTCGACTCGGGGTAGGTGGACACATACCAACTGCCCACCTGCATGTCGATCAGTGGCCGTGGCCGCAGTCCCAGGATGTACAGCGGCCGCCAGCGCTCGCCGATCAGCGTCTCCAACACATACTCGTCCGCGTCACTTGCGCGGCTACCCAGCCGGAACGGCTCGTGGGAGGTCTGCTGAACTTCGTCGGGAACCATCGGGATCGGCGCCGTCGGCGTCTGCCCGCCGAATCCCACGTCGACGAGATACTGCTGGTCCGACCCCGGAATCGTCACCGCCAAGGCCTGGTGCGTCTGAGGATGCGGCGGCCCGTCCAGTCCGTCCGGGCTCATCCACACCACCCGCCCGGCAAGCCGGTCGGCTCCGAAGCCGAGCGCGCACAGCACCTCGCGCATCAGGTTGTTGTGCTCGTAGCAGTAGCCGCCGCGGCGTCGCGCCACCAACTTGGCGCTCAGTGCCTCCGCGCCGAGGTCGATCATCGGCACACCCATCAGGGGGTCGAGGTTCTCGAAGGGGATGCGACGGACGTGCGCGGACACCAGGGCGGTGAGCGTCTCATGCGTCGGCTCGGTGCCACCGCGATAGCCGACGCGGTCGAAGTACGCCTGCAGGTCGATGCGGAGCTCCCCTCGGCCACTCGGAACAGTGCGCTGATGGTATCCACCACTGGGCCTGAGCCGGTAATATGGCCAAAACTAGAACACGTTTCAATTGAGGGGGCCGCGGTGGACACGCCGGACAACGACTGGTCGGACGACCTTGCCCGGCCCATCACAAAATGGGACCCGGGTCTGACCGAACGGGTGATGGGCCTGTTGCGACCGTTCATCAAGGGCTACCACCGGGCCGAGGTGCGGGGCCTGGAGTCGTTCCCGAACGGCGGCGCCCTGGTGGTGTCGAACCATTCCGGCGGCCTGTTCGCGATGGACGTTCCGGTGTTCGCCACCGGCTTCTACGACACCTTCGGTTACGAGCGTCCGGTCTACACGCTGAGCCACGACCTGATCTTCACCGGTTTCACCGCCGACTTCTTCCGTAAGACCGGGTTCATCCCGGCCAACCACGCCAACGCCGACGAGGCCCTGCGCTCCGGCGGTGTGGTGGTGGTCTTCCCCGGTGGCGACTACGACGTCTACCGGCCGACGTTGGAAGAGAACAAGATCGACTTCGGCGGCCGCAAGGGCTACATCCGCGCCGCGCTCAACGCCGGTGTGCCGATCGTGCCGACGGTCGGGATCGGCGGCCAAGAAAGCCAGTTCTACCTGTCCCGCGGCACCGGGCTGGCCAAGGCTCTGCGGCTCGACAAGCTGATGCGGGTCAAGATCCTGCCGATCTCGTTCGGCTTCCCGTTCGGCCTGTCCGCGGTGTTGCCGGTCAACCTGCCACTGCCCACCAAGATCGTCATGCAAGCGTGCGAGCCGATCGACATCGTCGCGGAGTTCGGCGAGGACCCCGACATTGACGTCGTCGACGCGCACGTACGCGACGTCATGCAGAAAGCGCTGGACAAGCTCGCCAGCGAACGCCGCCTGCCGATCCTGGGCTGAGCGGTATGGGCCCGTTCGACTCGCTGCATCGGGTCGGCTCGATGCTGGTGACCTTCAGTCGGGCTGGACTGTTGGCGCCCATGCGCCCGGACAAATACCTTCGGATGGCCGCCGCGGCGGCCGCTGAGGGCGGCACCACCACCACCGGGATCGCGATGGCCGCCCAGCGGTGCGGCGACCGGGCGGCGATCATCGACGAGCACGGCACGTGCAGCTACGCCGAACTCGACCGGCGGTGTAACGCGCTGGCCGCCGGGCTGCAACGGCTGCCCGGACGGTCCCCTCGGGCGATCGCGCTGATGTGCCGTAACCATCGCGGCTTCATCGAGGCACTGGCGGCCGCCAACCGGATCGGCGCCGACGTACTCCTGCTCAACACCAGCTTCGCCGGGCCGGCGTTGGCCGAAGTCGTCGCACGTGAAGGCGTCGACCTGATCTTCTACGACGAAGAGTTCACCGCCGCAGTGGATCTGGCCGCGCCGGCCGAATCAGGGTGCACCCGGGTGGTGAGTTGGACCGACAGCGAGGTCCCCGGCCTGACGGCAGACGAGTTGATCGACGCCAACACCGGACGTCGACCGGCCAAAGCGTCTCGGAGCGGCAAGCTGGTCATGCTCACCTCCGGAACCACCGGCACCCCCAAGGGGGCGCGCCGCTCCGGTCGCGGCGGGGGCGGGATCGCCGACCTGCAAGCTATTTTCGACCGGATCCCCTGGCACACCGAGGAAACCGTGGTCATCGCCGCGCCGATGTTCCACGCCTGGGGGTTCTCCCAGCTGGCGCTGGCGCTGACCATGGCCTGCACGATCGCCACCCGGCGGAAGTTCGACCCCGAAGCTACCCTGGCGCTGATCGAGTCCAACCACGCGGCGGGACTGTGCGTTGTACCGGTCATGTTCGACCGGATCATGGCGCTGCCGGATGAGGTTCGGTCCCAATACCCTTGTACATCACTGCGTTTCGCGACCGCCTCGGGCTCACGGATGCATCCCGACGTGGTGACGTCATTCATGGACACCTTCGGTGATGTGGTCTACAACAACTACAACGCGACCGAAGCCGGCATGATCGCGCTCGCGACACCGGAAGACCTGCGCTACTCCCCCGACACCGCCGGCCGCCCGGCGCCGGGGAGCGAGATCCGGATCCTGGACGCTGATTTCGCCGAGGTGCCGGCCGGGGAGACCGGGCAGATCTTCGTCCGCAACTCCTCACAGTTCGACGGCTACACCGGCGGCGACTCGAAGCTGTTCCACGACGGCTTCATGGCGTCCGGCGACTTGGGCTACTTCGATGACACCGGAAGGCTTTTCGTGGTCGGCCGGGACGACGAGATGATCGTCTCCGGGGGCGAGAACGTGTACCCGATCGAGACCGAGAAGGCGCTGATCAACCACGTGGCCGTCGCCGAGGCCGCCGTGATCGGTGTCGACGACGCCGACTACGGACAACGGCTAGTGGCCTTCGTGGTGTTGACGCCCGGCGCTAACGCCACGCCTGACGAGCTCAAGCAGCACGTCCGCGACAACCTGGCCGGCTACAAGGTACCCCGCTCCATCGCCGTCCTGGATGCGTTGCCGCGCAACAACACCGGCAAGGTGCTGCGCCGCGAGTTGCAGGCGTTGGCGGCAGCCGACTGAGACCTAAGCCGGTGCCATCGCCGTCTCGACGGTGGTCAGCTGGTCGGAAAGTCCAGCGGCACGGCGGATATCGACGAACTCGTTGACCAGTGCACTGGTCACCTCATGCGGGTCGTCAACGGTGGCGCCGTCGGTCAGCACCGAGATGTTGAGCTGGTCCACGTAGCTCCACACGGTGATGTTCAGACCACTGCCGGCGGTCAACGGCCCCACCGAATAGATCTCGGTGACCAGCGCACCGCCGACCCTGCCCCGCTCTCGCGGGCCGGGAACATTGGAGATGTTGAGGTTGAGCACCTTGTTCTGACCGTCCTTACCCGACAGCCACCGGAACAATGACTCCGCCGGCGCCGGGGGCAGGTACGCCGACCACCGGCTGACCAACTCCGGCCCGACCAGGTGGTGGGCCTCCTTGGCCAGATCTGCCGCCTCCCGGGCCTTTGCGACCCGTTCCCGAACATCGGCCACATCGACCGGCAACGCCACCAGCACACCGGAGAACCGGTTGCCGGAGATCCGGTCCGCGGAGAAGTCGAAGCTCATCGGCACCGACGCCAGCAGCGGGTGATCCGACTTCCCGTCGTAGCGCAGCAGCAGCGTGCGCAACGCTCCAGCCGAGATAGCCAGCACCAGATCGTTGATGGTGACACCCAACGTCTTGCTGGTTGCCTTGATATCGGCCAGCGCCAGCGTTGCGGTGGCGAACCGGCGTTCGGAAGTCAGCACGTGGTTGAGGAAGCTCGGCGGCGGG
This sequence comes from uncultured Mycolicibacter sp., assembly GCA_964292075.1. GTDB lineage: Bacteria > Actinomycetota > Actinomycetes > Mycobacteriales > Mycobacteriaceae > Mycobacterium. Next base: position 14,632 of record CAXYUC010000039.1, on the reverse strand, counting down.
GTGAACGGCCGCGTCAGGTCGGCGGAGAGTTTGCGCGTGCTGCGCCGGACCCGTCCGATACCGGCTGCCGTGTAGCCGATGGTCGCCGGGATCTTGCCCATCTGCCGGAAATGGTCGCGGAACGCCGACCGCACCAACTGCCCGCCGGTGGGGGCCGGATCGGTTTCGTAGGAGTCAGCCTCGTTCTGCGCGCCCGCCACCAGATCCATACCGCGGGCCATCAGATTCGCCGACGCGATCCCGTCGGCCAGGGCGTGGTGGATCTTGCCGACCACCGCGATCCGGTTGTTTGCCAGGCCATCGATGAAGTACATCTCCCACAGCGGCCGGGTACGGTCCAGCGGAGTGCTGCCGATCTCGCCGATGGCGTCATCGAGTTCGCGGCGGCCACCCGGAGCGGGCAGCGACCACGGCCGGATGTGATACGCCAGATCGACTTCGCAGTTTTCCCGCCACATCGGGTGGTGAAACTTGCCGGGGATGTCCACCAGCCGGTAGCGGAACGGATCCAACTTGTAGAGCCGGCCGTGGATCACCCGCCGGAAGGCCTCGACGTCGAACCCGTGCCGATCGGCGTCCAGTTCGATCACCGCGATCTTGAGCGTGTGCATATGCACGTTCGCCGTCTCGCTGTACAGCAGAACCGCATCCCACCCGGTGAGCCGCTTCACCCCAGACCCCTCGCCATGCACGGACCCTACCGCGGCGCGCTGGCTCAGATGATCTGTTTGCTCCCGACCGTGCTGCGGTCGCGATGAATCTGGTTGAGGAACAATCCGATTGCCGTGCTCATCGCACCGGTGCGGGTCCCGTCGGTCATGTCGAAACCGTGCCCAGCGCCCGGCAGCTCCAAGTACCCGACCTTGGAGCGCGACACCGCCCGCAGTCGGTCGGCGAAGCTGCGGGCCTGCTGCACCGGGATGACGGTGTCGGCACTGCCATGAACGACCAGGAATGGCGGCGCATCCGGATGCACCCGCGCGATCGGGGAAGCCTGCCGGTAGATGTCTCGATGGCGCCGCATCGACCGGCCGACCACGACCCGCTCCAAGAAGTCGACGAAGGCGACCCGTTCGGGGGTGGAGCGATCCTCCCAGTCATAGCGGCCGTAAATCCCCACCACGGCGTCCACCGAGGTGTCGCCACCGGCCGGCAGTTGGTCGGCGAATTCGGAGTCGCTGACCGCACTTCCGGTCAGCCCGGCCAGGGCGGCCAGATGCCCGCCCGCCGAGGAGCCCGCCACGGCCACGAAATTGCGGTCACCGCCGAATTTGTCGACGTTGGCGTGCGCCCAGGCGATCGCGGTCTTGACGTCGACGATGTGGCTCGGCCACCGGTTGTGCGGCGCGACCCGGTAGTCGATCGACAGGCACACCCAGCCCTGCTCGGCCAAGTGGGACAGCAGCGCATAACCCAGCACCAGCCGCCTGCCGTGCACCCAGGCACCACCGGGGACGTAGACCAGCACCGGCGCCGGCCCGTCCGGCAGCTGGCGGGAACGCCACACGTCGAGCACCTGCGCAGGGTCACTGCCGTACTGCACCCCGGAGCGATAGATGTGCTTACGGTGCTGCAACGCCTTCACCACCGGCGGAGCCTGCTCGGGTTCGGGCCAGTCGATGTCGAGGTCGGCTGCCGAGACCACTCCGCGCAGCGCGGCATCGCTGACCGCAGGCGTCTGTTCGCGCTCCTGCTTGCGGACCGCGGCGGCCCCCGGAGCCAGCCAGGACTTGGCGGCGCTGGAGAAGAACTCCGGCATATGGCGGGTACCCCACACCCCCATCGCGGTCATCCCACCCAGGGGTTCCAGGTGCTTCCCGACCACCGGCAAGGATGCTGAGGCAACGCTGAGCGCCAGCAGGTAGTCGGCCGTCCGGGCTCGCTTCAGCCAACGCAGCCGGCCGGCCAGGTTGAGTCCGGTCTCCGGGGTCTGCGATCGTCCCGTCATGGGCGCAGGGTACCGCGTTTGGGGCCGGAGGCGGCCGCAATCGGGTGGGTTGGCGACGCCGCCGATCCGGCGCCGGTAATACTGAGCCGATGGTAAGCAGCGGGTTCCATCCAGATCTGCGCAGCACTGCCCGGTTCCTTCCGCGTGGTGGGATCGGGCGTCGGACCCTGCCGGTGCTGCAGACACTCACCGGGCTGCAGGGCCGACGCACCCCCGACGACGTCGAGGTCTTGGGCCTGCCCTCGGGGGCGGGCGTCCGGATCTTTCGGCCGCCGAATCGTCCGGCCGATCCGGCACCGGCGCTGCTGTGGATCCACGGTGGCGGCTACGTCATCGGCACGGCCGCCCAGGATGACCGGCTCTGCCGCAGGTTCAGCGCGGAATTGGGTGCCACCGTCGCGTCGGTGGACTACCGACTGGCGCCGCAGAACCCCTATCCCGCCGCGTTGGAGGACTGCTGGGCGGCGCTGACCCGCCTTGCCGAGCTGTCCGGGGTCGATCCGGCCCGGATCGCGATCGGCGGTGCCAGTGCCGGCGGCGGACTGGCCGCCGCCCTGGCGCAGTGGGCCGCCGACCGCGGTGAAATCTCCCCCGTGCTGCAGCTGCTGGTGTACCCGATGCTCGACGATCGCAGCGCGGCGCTGCCGGCCAAGCGGAGTTACCGACTGTGGAATCCGCGGAGCAACCTGTTCGGCTGGAGTGCATATCTGGGCGACGCGGATCCCCAGGTCGCGGTGCCGGCACGCCGTGCCGACCTGAGCGGGCTGGCACCGGCCTGGATCGGGGTGGGCACCTTAGATCTGTTCCACAACGAGGATCTGGCGTACGCAGAGCGACTGCGTCAAGCCGGTGTGCCCTGCGAGGTCGAGACCGTCCCCGGGGCATTCCACGGGTTCGACCTGTTGAAGCCCAAAGCCGGAGTCTCGCAGGCATTCTTCGCCAGCCAATGCGCGAGCCTGCGCAACGCCTTCGGCCGGAAGGCCTGACCCGTGGCCGGCTCCAGCTCCGAAGAACTGCGGGCACTGCGCGGCGCGGTCGCAGAGTTGATGACCAAACGCTCGCCCGACGACGATGTCTGGCCGGAGTTGGCGGCCATGGGCCTGCTCGGACTGCTGGTGCCCGAGCAGTACGGCGGCGCCGGTGCCGGATTGGTCGAGGTAGGCGTAGTCGCCGAAGAGCTGGGCCGGGTCCTGTTCGCTGGGCCTTACTTGTCGACGGCGGTACTTGCAGTCAATCTGCTTGTGGCCGTGGATGACCCGCAGCAGTGCGCGGCTGTGCTGCCGGCGATCGCAGCCGGGAGCACCCGGGTCGCGGTCGCCTTCGCCGAGAGCGATTCGACCCGTCCACCCGCGACACCGGCCACCACGGTACGCGGCGGAGCGACCCCGCTGGTGTCCGGCGAGAAGCGGTTCGTACTCGACGCGGATACCGCCGACCTGCTCTATGTGCTGGCCGGCGCCGAGGACGGACCCGGAATATTCGCCGTCGACCCGGCCGGTCCAGGCGTGACGGTGGAACCGCTGACCACGGTCGATCCCTCTCGCCGGCTGTGCCTGGTCCGGTTGGCAGACGCCCCGGCAACGGCGGTCGGCGCGGCCGGAGCCGGGTTCACCGCATTGACCGCCGCGCTGGACCGTTCCGCAGTGGCCCTGCTCGGCGAGCAGGCCGGCGCCGCCCGGTTCGCCCTGGAGATGGCCCGCGACTACGCCAAGACCCGCTTCCAGTTCGGCCGGGCCATCGGCAGTTTCCAGGCCGTCAAGCACATGTGCGCCGACATGTTGTTGGAGGCCGAGTCGGCAGTGACGGCCGCTCGCCAGGTGGCTGCGGCCGGCGCCGACGGATCTGCCGACTGGGTCGCGGATCTGGCACTGGCCCAAGCGTATTGCTCGGACGCCTTCGTCTTCGTGGGCGCCACCAATATCCAGGTACATGGCGGAATCGGATTCACCTGGGAACATCCCGCCCACCGGTATCTGCGCCGGGCGCGCAGCGACGCCCACCTGTTCGGCAGCCCATCGTGGCACCGGGAGCGCTACCTGCAAGAGATCGGAGCGTGAGATGACGCTGCCCGACCCCAACGACGCACTTCGCGGGGAAGTCCGCACCTGGCTGGCCGCCAACTGGGCACCCGGTACCGATCGGGCCAGCTTCGCCGCGGCGATGCTCGCCGCCGGATGGACCGCTCCGAGCTGGGAGCCGGACTGCTACGGCCGCGGCCTGACCGATCGTCAATCCCGATTGGTGGCAGCAGAATTCGCTGCCGTCGGCGCTCCAGGAACCGGCCATGACCGGGCCGACCTGTTCGCCTGCACCATCCACGACCGCGGCTCGGACGAGCAGAAGCACAGGCTGCTGCCCCCGGCGCTGCGCGGGGAGACCAAGTCGTGCCTGCTCTACAGCGAACCCGGAGCGGGATCGGACTTGGCCGGTCTGCGCACCCGCGCCGAGCGTGACGGTGACGACTGGATTGTCAACGGACAGAAGGTCTGGACGTCGTTCGCGACTACCGCCGACTACGGCATGCTGGTGGCGCGCACCAACCCGGACGTGCCCAAACACAACGGGATCACCTTTTTCATGCTGCCGATGCGCCAGCCCGGCGTGGAGGTCCGGCCGATTCACCAGATCACCGGCGAATCAGAGTTCAACGAGGTGTTTCTGACCAACGCCCGGGTTCCCGACGCCAACCGGATCGGCGAACCGGGCGAAGGATGGTCGGTGCTGCAGGTGGCACTGGGCTACGAGCGCCGGCTGATGGGTGATGTCGCGCGCACCGCACGCAGTAAGGAGAAGTCCAGCGGCTTGGTCGAATTGGCCCGCGACGCCGGTTGCCTTCCCGACTCCCACATCCGCCAGGAGATCGCCCGCATCCAGGCGCTGACCACGGTGAACCGATGGAACAATCAGCGGGCCAAGACCAGCACCGACCGCGTGGAGTCCGCCACCCTGCTGGCACTCGGCAAGATCGCCATGTCGCGCATCCTGCATGAGACCGCCCGAGTCCAGACCGAGATCGTCGGCGTCGAGTCGATGCTCAGCGGTCCGGAGAATCCGGTCGGCGACGCGGTGACCTTCCGGACGCTCAACGCCTACTTCACCTCGATCGGCGGCGGCACCGACCAGATTCAGCGCAACATCATCGGCGAGCGGGTGCTGGGCTTGCCCAAGGAGCCCGACCCCTATCGCGACGCCGCGTTCCGGGATCTGCCGCACTGACCCTCGGCGAGCAGACGCAAAGTCGCCCTTTTCGGCCCGTTTTGGGGCAAGTTTGTGTCTGCTCGCGCTCAGAACTGCCGCATTAGAACTGCAGGGCGGTGAAACGCCAGTCCAGTACCTGGCGATCCGGTTCACCGGCGGCGCCCACAGCGTAGACCACCGACCGCAGCCCCAGCACGCTGTCGCGGGCGGATTCGATGTGCAGTTCGCTGTAGAGGGTGTCGCCTTCACGGACCGGGGCGACGTGATCGCAGGACTGCCAGCCCAGCACTGTGACCAGGTTCGGCAACAGTCGAGACGCCTGAGCCAGCGCCAGCCCGATGGTGTGTCCGCCGTAGACCAGCCGCTGCCCGGCGACGCGCGAATCATGGTGGGTGGCAGCTACGTTGAGGGTCAATCGAGCCAGCTCCGGGGCGGAGGAGACCACATCGCCGGTGCTGGTCAGGACCGTACCCGCTAGACCAGGGTCGAAGTGGGGGCCCGGCACCCGTTGCCGGAACTCCGCGGCATCCCACTCTGCGGTCACGTTCGGCGGCGCGGCGAGCCCTGCACCAATGGCAGATAGGTCATCGCCGTGGCCGGTATCAGAAGCATCTGGCGACAGCGGCAGCATCGCGCAGCGGTAGAAGTCGAGCACCAACCGGTCCAGCTGGTCGATGGTTGTTATCCGCAGCGCCACCAACCCGGTGGATTCACGTCCGGGCTTGGCTGAATTCTGCTTCAGTCCAACGACTTCCGTGCGGGTAAAAACGGTATCGCCGATCACCGGATACCGAAAGAAGGCCAGGCCGCGATAGAAGAGGTTGGCCTTGACGCGCCGGGTGACCAGGGTGGACTGCCCGATCGCGACGTCGCAGACCAGCCCGGGGTGGGCCATCGGTGTCGCTGACCCGGTCACCGCCTGGGACAATTCGGCGTCCAGCGGCAGCCGTAGCCGATCTCCGAGGATTGCCTGGTGCAGCGCGGCCGCACCGGCCGTCAGGGTCATCGCCGGAGCCTCGTCGAACACCTGGCCGACCTGGAGCTCGTCGAAGTAGGGGCCGCTGGTCACGGGAAAATCCTGACATACGGTGAACCGATGAACCGCGAAGAGTCGATCTTGGTCGAAACCGTGCGTCAGTTCATCGACCGGGGGGTGAAGCCGACGGTCCGCGACGTCGAGCACGCCAACACCTACCCGGAGGCGTGGATCGAGCAGATGAAACACCTCGGCGTCTACGGTCTTGCCGTCCCCGAGGAATACGGCGGTACACCGGTGTCGATGCCGTGCTACGTACTCGTGACACAGGAGCTGGCCCGCGGCTGGATGAGCCTGGCCGGGGCGATGGGCGGGCACACCGTGGTGGCCAAGCTGCTGACCCTGTTCGGTACCGATGAGCAGAAGCAGCGTTACCTACCGGCCATGGCCACCGGAGCGCTGCGCGCCACGATGGCCCTCACCGAACCGAGCGGCGGCAGCGACCTGCAGAACATCACCACGTCCGCTGTGCCGTCCGCCGACCCTGACACGCTGGTGATCAACGGCTCCAAAACCTGGATCTCCAACGCCCGCTACTCGGGATTAATTGCGCTGCTGGCCAAAACCGATCCGAAGGCCACCCCGCGGCATAGCGGGATCTCCGTGCTGCTGGTGGATAACCCCCACGCCGGGCTGGTGATCTCACGGGATCTGCCGAAGCTGGGATACAAGGGCGTCGAAAGCTGCGAGCTGAGCTTCGACGGCTGTCAGGTGCCGGCGGCTGCGGTGCTCGGCGGCGCACCCGGCAACGGCTTCGCCCAGATGATGAAGGGACTGGAGACCGGTCGCATCCAGGTGGCGGCGCGCGCCTTGGGCGTGGCGACGGCCGCGCTCGACGATGCACTCGCCTACGCCCAACAACGGGAGAGTTTCGGCCAGCCGATCTGGAAGCACCAAAGCGTGGGCAATTATCTGGCCGAGATGGCGACCAAGTTGACGGCCGCCCGCCAGCTCACCCGCTATGCCGCGGAACGCTATGACAGTGGGCAGCGCTGCGACATGGAAGCCGGCATGGCCAAGTTGTTCGCGTCGGAAGCCGCGATGGAAATCGCACTGAACGCGGTACGCATCCACGGCGGCTACGGCTACTCAACCGAATACGATGTGGAACGCTACTTCCGGGACGCACCGCTGATGATCGTCGGCGAGGGCACCAACGAGATCCAGCGCAATGTGATTGCGGCACAATTGGTTGCCCGCGGCGGGATCTAACAGTGCGGCATCACGCCGAATACTTGGTCACCAATTCGTTCTTGTAGAGCTTGCCGGTATCGGTACGCGGCAGCTGCTCCTCGAACGCGATCGATCGCGGACATTTGTAGTGCGCCAAGCGCTCCCGTACCCAGTCGAGCAGTTCTGCGGCGAACGCAGGCGTGGCGTCGGCCGGGTCGACGGTCTGCACGGCCGCCTTCACGCTCTGGCCCATCTCGTCGTCGGGAATGCCGAACACGGCCGCGTCCAACACCTTCGGGTGCGTGATCAACAGGTTCTCCGCTTCCTGCGGGTAGATGTTCACCCCGCCGGAGATGATCATGTGGTGACGCCGGTCGGTGAGGTACAGGTAGCCCTCGTCGTCCAGGTAGCCGACGTCGCCGACGGTCGTCCACCCTTGGGCGTGCCGCGATTTCGCGGTCTTGTCCGGATCGTTGAGGTATTCGAAGGAATTGCCGCCCTCGAAGTAGATCTCGCCAGCCTGCCCGGCCGGCAACTCGTTGCCGTCCTCATCGAGAATGTGCACCGCACCGAACATCGCCTTGCCCACCGAGCCGGGGTGCTTGAGCCATTCGTCGGCACTGATCAGCGTGGAGCCGTGCGCTTCCGATGAGGCGTAGTACTCATCGACGATCGGTCCCCACCAGTCGATCATCTTCTGCTTGATCTCCACCGGGCACGGGGCGGCGGCGTGCATGACTCGCTTGAGGCTGGACACGTCATAGGAATCCCGCACTTCTGCAGGAAGTTTCAGCATCCTCGTGAAGTGCGCGGGCACGAACTGCCCGTGGGTGATGCGATAGCGCTGGATCGCCTCGAGCGCGGACTGCGCGTCGAACTTCTCCATGACCACAGTGGTCAGCCCAGCCGCCTGCACTTGCATCGACCACACCGACGGCGCGGTGTGATACAGCGGCGCGGGGCTCAGATAGACCGAACCCGGGCCCATCCATACCGAGACCAGCATCGCCATCAGCCCCGGCACCTCGGCCGGGGGCAGGTGTGGCAGTGGACGTTTGATGCCTTTAGGCCGCCCGGTGGTGCCCGAGGAGTACTGCAGCAGATCACCCTCGATCTCGTCGTCGATGGGTGTATCCGGTTGGTCGGCAACGCATTCCGGGTAGTGCTGCCAGCCCTCCAGGTCACCATCGGCGAGCAGCAGCAGACCGGGCAGGCCGGCCGGAAGGTACTCGGCGAGGTCGGCGCAGGTCTGGCGTAGCGCGGCCGAGCCGATGATCGCCTTGGCGTTGCTGTTGTCGATGATGTACGCGGCTTCCGCAGCGGTCAGATGGGTGTTGATCGGCACGTAGTACAGGCCGCTGCGGCGCGCCGCCCACATCGCGGCGTGGAAGTGCTCGTTGTTCTCCATGAGAATCGCGACGACGTCGCCCTCCACCAGCCCTGCGGCCCGGAAGAAATGCGCCAACCGGTTCGCCCGAGCTTCCAGCTCGCCGAAGGTGACGACGACGCCGGAGGGGTGCAGGATGACGGCCGGGTTGTCGGCGCCGAAGTGTTCGCGAATCTGCATCCGCTGACTGTACCGCCCAGAATTTGACAGGTGTCAAGTGGGCGAGTCGGTGGCCGCGCAACGCTACAACTGGCCCCGGCGTGTCGCGTGCAAACGCTCGCGCCGGAAAAAGGGCTACTAGCCCAGGCGCTGCTTGAGGGCCTCGAACTCGTCGCGCAGGCCGGTGGGCAGCTTGTCGCCGATGAACTCGAACCATTCCTCGATCAGCGGCAGCTCCGCGCGCCACTCGTCGGCGTCAACGATCAGCGCCTGGTCCACGTCGGCGGCAGTCACGTCCAGCCCGTCCAGGTCCAGGTCGGCAGCGCTGGGCACCGTACCGATCGGGGTCTCCTGGCCGCCGGCATTGCCCTCGACCCGCTCGACGATCCACTTCAGCACCCGGCTGTTCTCACCGAAGCCCGGCCACAGGAAGCGGCCACCCTCGCCGCGACGGAACCAGTTGACGAAGAACACCTTCGGCAGCTTCGAGGCGTCGGAATGCTTGCCGGTGTCGATCCAGTGCTGCATGTAGTCCCCGGCGTTGTAGCCGATGAACGGCAGCATCGCCATCGGGTCGCGGCGCACCTTGCCCACCGTGCCCTCGGCCGCGGCGGTCTGCTCGCTGCCCATGGTGGCGCCGATGAAAACGCCGTGCTGCCAGTCGCGGGCCTGACTCACCAGCGGCACCGTGGTCTTACGACGGGCGCCGAACAGGATCGCCGAGATCGGCACGCCCTGCGGGTCGTCCCACTCCGGGGCGAGGATCGGGCACTGCGACATCGGGGTGCAGTACCGCGAGTTCGGGTGGGCGGCAGGGGTGTCCGACTCGGGCGTCCAGTCGTTGCCCTTCCAGTCGGTGAGGTGCGCCGGGGTCTCCCCGTCGATGCCCTCCCACCACACGTCGTTGTCGTCGGTGTGGCCGACGTTGGTGTAGACGGTGTTCCCGCGCTCCAGGGTGATCATCGCGTTCGGGTTGGAGCTGCGGCTGGTACCCGGCGCCACGCCGAAGAAGCCCGCCTCCGGGTTCACCGCGTAGAGCCGGCCGTCCTTGCCGAACCGCATCCATGCGATGTCGTCACCGAGGGTCTCGGCCCGCCAGCCCGGGATAGTCGGCTGGATCATCGCCAGGTTGGTCTTGCCGCAGGCCGACGGGAACGCCGCCGCCACGTAGTAGGCCTTGTTCTCCGGCGAGATCAGCTTGAGGATCAGCATGTGCTCGGCCAGCCAGCCCTCGTCGTGCGCCATCGCCGACGCGATCCGCAGCGCGTAGCACTTCTTGCCCAGCAGCGCGTTGCCGCCGTAACCCGAGCCGTAGCTCCAGATCTCGCGGGTCTCCGGGAAGTGGGTGATGTACTTCTCGGTGTTGCACGGCCACGGCACGTCCTGCTCGCCGTCGGCCAGCGGGGCGCCCACCGAGTGCAGGCCCTTGACGTAGGCGCCGTCGTCGCCGATCTTCTCCAGGGCGGCGGTGCCCATCCGGGTCATCACCTTCATCGACGCCACCACGTAGGGCGAGTCGGTGATCTCGACGCCGAGCTTGGGGTCGTCGGCACCCAGCGGGCCCATGCAGAACGGGATGACGTACATGGTGCGACCGCGCATGCAACCGCGGTACAGCTCGGTCATGGTGGCCCGCATCTCGTCCGGGTCCATCCAGTTGTTGGTGGGGCCGGCACCTTCCTGGGTGCGGCTACAGATGTAAGTGCGTGACTCGACCCGCGCGACGTCGGCGGGGTCGGAGAGCGCCAGGTAGGAGTTGGGCTTCTTCTCCTCATCGAGCTTGACCGCCGCGCCGGACTCCACCAGCAGGGCCATCAGTCGGTTCCACTCCTCCTCGGAACCGTCGGACCACTCCACCCGGTCGGGCTGCGTGAGCTCCGCGACTTCCCGCACCCAGGCCAACAACTCGCCATGCTTCGTCGGGGCGGTGTCCAGACCGGGAATGGTCGCTGAGGTCATTGAGCTCTCCTGTGTAACCTGTGTCACTCGGTGGCGTTGTCACAGCTGCGCGCCGCTGTCACCTCTTATACCGCCATTAAATAAGAGATTACCGTCAATAGCTACACGGATCGAAACAATCGCAACTCGGGCTATCTGTCATCCGTTACCGCGACGTCGGCCGGGCCTGATTCACCCAGCTCATGGGGCGGTCCCAGCTTCGCCTCTCCTCCGTCGAGCCTCGCTGAATCGCCCAGCTCAGCGCGCACATTGTCCAACGCCCGCCGCAATGCCGGCAGCCTGCGATCACGTACCGCGGCGGCGCGGGCCGCGGCGGCGGCATGCTCGGGCAGTTCCCGATCCAACGCGGCGACTCGGTCGGCGGCGCGGGCGGCCTCGGTCTCGTTGCGTCCGGCGAGTTCGGCGGTGAGTGCGGACTCGGCGGCCACCACCCGTAAGGCCACCAGTTCCTGCACCGAGGACCGCACCGCGTTGGCGGCCTGTCCCACCCAGCGATCGAGCACCACCCGGTCGCGCAACAACCCCCGAATCCTGACCACCCACACCGTGGCCACCACCCCGGCGATGGCGCATCCAGCAGCACCCACCGCGGCCAGTCCCGGCGCGAGGTGGGCGAAGACCCGGCTCAACGTCAACGCCACGCCCAGCCCGAAGCCGATCCCCAGCACCGCCATCAACTGGGTCTCCAGCCGCCGGGACTCCAACGGCGGCTTACCGGAGTCGACCTGCGGCAGCGGTGCCGTGGCACCGCCCAACGCTGAGTCTGCGGCCAACCCCAGTTCCTGGGCAACATCGGCCAGGTGTTCGGAGACCCCCTGATCGACCTGCATCACCACCTCGGTCAGCCGGTCGTGCACAGCGGACTCGAACTCGGCCCACCGGCGCCGCGTCATGCCCGCCGCGTCTTCGGCAAGCTCGCTGCGTACCGAGGCACAGCGCTTACTGGCGAAGTAAGACAGTTGCACGCGGGCTTGGGCGATGCGGCTGCGCAGCGCGATCACGCGCTCCGATTTCGACATTCGCCGCTGGCGCACCACGTCGTCACGCTGCTCCTGCAGTTGCGTCACCCGGGCGCGCCGCCCTTCCGCACGGGCGTCGCGGTCGATGCGATCGGCATCGGTACGCAACTGGAACTCCCAAGAGCGCAGCCGGTTGCGCCGGTGAGCGTCACCGTCCTCGAGCTGTTTGGTCAGTTCCGCGATCAGGTCGTCGACTTGCGGTTCACCGCGCGCGGGTGCCGCGGCGGCCCCCACCCACGCCACGTCGCGATAGCGCGGCGCGTGGCTTGAGAGGGTTTCGCGGGCCGCCGCCTGCATCTCGCGCCACTGCCGGTGGACGTCGATCTTGGATACGGCGCCGATCACCACATCGGTGTGGGCGGCGACGGTATCGAGCAGTGCACAGTCCGACTCCGTCAATGCGGCGGCGGCAGACACCACGAACACCACCGCCAGCGGCACCTCCCCCGGTGCCAAGTCGGAAGCTTCCATCACCAGCCACTGCGGCATCCGGTCGGCCAAGGCCTGCGTCATCGCACTGACCCCAGCCAGCCAGGGGCCGGTCACCACCACCACGTCGCAGCGCCGCACCGCTGGTGCCCGCACTCCGGGCGCAACATCAGCGACGAGGGCATCGACCCCGGCGACGGGGTCCGGATCGGATGATTCCGCACCCTTTGCGGTCATGGGCGGCCCCGCGTCGTGGCCCAGACCCGCAGCGATCCCCGGGCGATGTCGGCGGCGCAGGCGCGCTGGGCGGCGCCCACCGGTGCGCTGCGGTGGGCCTGCCAGCGCCGAGCCCGCAGCAGCGCCGGTTCATCCGGTAGGTCGATCGCGGCCGCCGCTGCGGTCAGCCGAGCGGCGACCGTCACATCGCCGACCAGGAACTCATCGATGCGGCTGTCCCCGACCGCCATCGCTTCCAACCGGGTCACCGCCTCCGACATCCGCCGGTGGTAAACGCCAGCCCCCATCACCGTCAGCCGGGCGACCACGCGATCGATGCCGCTGAGCTGGCGCAACCGGACGCGGGCCTGCGCCGCGGTGCCGTCGCGCCGGGCCAGGTCGAGCAGTGCCTCGATCCCGGAGAGGTCGATGGTGGCGCACAGCCGCTCGCGGGTCGGGCGTGGCACCGGGTGCGGTCCGCTCACGAACTGTTCGGCGGAGCGCAGGTCGGCGGATTGGGCGGCCACGCAGCCCAGCGCCTCCCACAGTCGCTCATCCAGCCCGCCACCGCACGCGGCCAGCGCGAACAACGCCGACATCGGTTCAACCGGCCCTCGGGTCGCGCCCGCGACCTCGAAGACACCGTCGTGCCCGCGCAGGTCGGCCTTGTTCTGTACCACCAGCACCGGGCGCCGCCGCGTGGCGTGCAGCGCGGTGGTGTCCTCCGGCTTGACTACCTCGGCGAGCACATGAACGGCCACTTCGGCGGTTTCAGCCCCAGCGGGTTGCGCGGCAACGCGTACCCCGACGGCGGCCAGCGCTGCGGCGACGGTGCGCCGGCCGACACCGCGGCGGCCGTGCACCGCGACCTGCAGCGGCGCGGTGATGGCTGCGGCGATCCTCGCCAATCGCGGGTCGCAGGTCTGGGTGGCCAGCCCGGTCAGCTCGTCGGCGAAGAGCTGGTGCCCCTGTGTCACGACCCTGCCTCCCCGCGCAATCGGCTCGGGGGCCATGGTGTCAGCTGCTCCGCCGCGACGCGAGTCACCACCCGTCCGCCGGCCGCGCTAGGCAACTGTTGGGTATCAATATGGACCGCAAAGTGGGTACAGAGGCGTCCATGGGCCACGATGGACTGCATGCATGCGCCGCGCGACGTCGAGTCGGCATCAGACGTCCCTGGCGTCGACACCCCGGCTCCACGCCGTTTCCGCAACTTCAGCGTCCGCTACCGGCACTCCGCACTGTCGGACGGTCAGCGCCAGACCTGGGAGCGGCTCTGGCCCGACCTGGGCGCCGAGGTGGTGCCGCCGGACGGTCCCGACCGCCCTCAGCCCCTGGACCCGCGCCGCTGGTTCGGCCGCGACGCACCCGTGGTCCTCGAGATCGGCTGCGGAGCCGGTACCTCCACAGTGGCGATGGCACAGGCCGAACCGGATCTGGACGTGATCGCTGTCGAGATCTACGAGCGTGGGCTGGCACAACTGTTGTGCGCGATCGACCGCGAGGGGCTGAGCAATATCCGGTTGCTGCGCGGCGACGGCCTCGACGTGCTGGAGTACCTGATCGCCCCGTCATCGCTGATCGGGGTTCGTGTCTTCTTCCCCGACCCGTGGCCCAAGGCCCGGCACCACAAGCGGCGCCTGCTGCAACCGGCCACCATGGCCCTGATCGCCGATCGGTTGCAGCCGGGCGGGGTGCTGCACGCGGCCACCGACCATGCCGACTACGCGGTGCAGATTGCCGAGTCCGGCGACGGCGAACCGGGCCTGCGCCGGGTGACCGGCCCGTCCGGGGACGCCGGCCTACCTATCTCGATTGCGCGCCCCACCACCAGCCGAGCTCGCGGCACGCAGGCTGGCCACGCAACGCCGCAGCGCGGACGAAACGATCGCCGCGCACACGCGGGTGCTGCTCGGCGATTCGATGGGAGAGATGTTCGCCTACTACGCAGCGGCCGACGTCGCGCTGATCGGTGGCAGTTGGCTGCCGTTCGGTGGCCAGAATCTGATCGAGGCGGGCGCGGTCGGCACCCCGGTGGTGGTGGGTCCGCAAACCTTCAATTTTCAGGGGGGCCCGCAGAATGCCGTGCGCGCTGGCGGAGGCCTATG
>CAXYUC010000038.1:0-29428 GCA_964292075.1 uncultured Mycolicibacter sp. | reverse complement strand
GGATCCTCACGGCGCCAGCCCGGCCCGGTAGCGGTGCCACGCCAGCGGGCCCGCCGGGGGCGACCCCGCCGGGATCCGACTTGACCCCTCGGGTTAACTCGTGGAGGGCTGCTGGCGCATATCGGCGTGCGCCAGGTGCCACTGGTGGTTCACCTTGCCGATCCGGCGATGCTCGAGCAGCAGCCAAACCGTGCCCAGAGCAGCGGCGAGCACCGCGATGACCGCGACTTCCACGCCCTGGCGGTCATGACCGGTCCCGAATGCGGCAAGGCAGCCGATTCCGGCCACCATGCCCACCACCAGCAGTGAATAGCCTGGCCAGCCCATGACATCGATCATGGCGCGGCCCGCGTGCGGCCGGGTCGTGCGGACATGGTCGACGGGGTCATGAAAAGTGTCACCCATTGCAATTCCTCCCTGCTGAACAGCAATCCGGAGCCGCTCCAGAAGTAGACCGAAATGTGGTAAACCCGTCCGCGACCCAAAACTATCGTATGTCGATACGTTGAGCGCGGCGCCTCGTTTGCAGGATTTTCACAGTCATGCAACAGCGATATCGATGCCGTTCCCCGCGATCAGCCAGTGCCCATGATCGGCACAGCACTCATCAGCAAGACGACCAGCATCAACGTCAGTAAGAACCATCCGGCACCCTGCCAGCCCCACCAGGTGCCCCGCGCGCGCCACACCCGGTACGTGCGCACAAACGCACGCGACCCGCCGGCCGCCAGGATCGCCGGGGCCCCGACGGCAAGGACGCTCCGGTAGGGCCGTCCACATCCCACGGTGGCTGACAGCGGGTCGCATGAGCCCACCCACAACACCGCTATTACGACAAACGCGAGCGCGATGGCGGTGATCAGCCCAGCGAATCGAGCGGCCGCTCGGACCTCCCGGTCCTCCTGACCCAGCCGATCATCATTGGGAGAAGATCGCGACGGTGTGCGCGGTTCCACATTTCCCACCGTCCGCGCTGATGAGCTCTGCGTCAAGGCGATTCATTCGGTTGGGTCGACGTTTGGGCCCGAGGCAACTCGGGAAGCCTTGCCGTTGTGGTCGGCCTGGGCACCGTGCCAAGCCGAGGCCGAAGCGGCCCGGGCTGGCGCCAGGGCAGCAGAGGCGCGCGAAGCGATCGCACCGAGGGGAGGGCAGGCCCGGTCCGCCTGGCGGGCCGGGCCTGTCGCTACCGCCGGGGTGGTTATTACCTGGGTGCAACGGGTAGTAAACGCCTTGAGGCAGAAAAGTATCCACGGGTTGGAGCCAAGCCATGGAGATCCTGTTACTGACCGACCGCGACGAATTCGCGCAGTCACTGTCGGGATTGGGTGCCTTCGGGCATTCGATCGTCCGCTTTCCACTGTCCGCTACCGCGCGAACCGACTACCGGGGCGCGAAAGCCGTTCTGGTGGACGGCTGTGCTGAGGTGCCGGCGGCGGGGGAGACCTGCCGCAAACTCGGCGCCTGGGAGCCGTCGGCTGCCGTGCTGGCCGTCGTTGCCGCAGAAGACTTCGCCGCGGTCGGCCTCGACTGGCACGTCGATGATGTCCTGATCGCGGCCGCGGGTCCCGCCGAGGCGAACGCGCGACTACGGCTGGCCTTGGCCCGTCGGCGCGAATCCACCTACAACAGTCTGCAATTCGGTGCCTTGGTCATCCACCCGGACAGCTTCACCGCGTCGCTGTCAAATCGCCATCTCGACCTCACACTCACCGAATTCAAACTGCTCAACTATCTGGTACAGCATGCCGGCCATGCGTTCACCCGTGCCCGCCTGCTGCACGAGATCTGGGGCGGCGAGGGCGGCCGTCGCAAAGTCGACGTTCACGTGCAGCGATTGCGCGCCAAGCTCGGCACCGACCACGAGTCGATCATCGATACGGTCCGCGGTGTCGGGTACATGACACCGGAATTGCCTCAGCCGCAATGGGCCATCGCCAACTGAGAGCGGTTCAGAGCCCGTCGCAGAGGTCCATCAAAACACCGCGACCAAGACCGCCAGATCAGCCAACAGCAGGGCCCACCCGCACGCCCAGACGACGATCCCGCCGCGGTGCGTCGCCAGGAAGAACGCGAGAAACAATGTCAAGGCTGCTATCCCCGCGGCGCCGTGGTAGAGCACGCCGAACAGCGACCCGTGCACCTTGAGCTCGGGGCACGCCACCTGGTTGCACAGCGCGGAGCCGGCCACCCGAGCCAGCGCGAATGTCATCAGCAGCGCGGCCGCCGGCGCGGTCAACAGCGACAGCGCCCAGTTCGCCCACGTCCAATCGCGGGGCATCGCTTCGGCCGTTCCTGCCGCGCGTGGCTGCGCATCGGCGAATATCGGCCGGACAGCAGTCGCCCCGTCATCCAGAACGATCATCGACCGCCTCCGATCACCGACGTCACCATTGGCGGATACCCGGCGACGACCAGCACAAAACCGCAGCGCGGGAGCATTCGGGCGCCGAACTTGGCACCATGGCTGGGTGAGCCCACAAGTCCGAGGAACGCCAGCGCCGCTGGCTCGGTTCTCGGCGCTGACCCGGGATTGGTTCACCGGCACCTTCACGGCGCCGACGCCGGCCCAGGAGCAGGCCTGGTCGGCGATCGCCGACGGCCACAACACGCTCGTGGTCGCGCCGACCGGGTCCGGCAAGACGCTCGCGGCATTCCTCTGGGCGCTGGACCAACTGGCCGCACATCCCGGTCAGGGCACCCGGGTGCTCTACGTCTCGCCGCTCAAGGCCCTGGCCGTCGACGTCGAGCGCAACCTGCGTACCCCCTTGGCCGGCATCGCCCGGATGGCCGCACAACGCGAGCTGCCCACTCCCGGCATCACCGTGGGAGTGCGATCCGGCGACACGTCCCCGGCGCGCCGCCGCGAGCTGGTCAGCAAGCCTCCCGACATCTTGATCACCACCCCCGAGTCGCTGTTTCTGATGCTGACCTCGGCGGCGCGGGAGACGTTGACCGGGGTCCGCACGATCATCGTCGACGAGGTACACGCGGTGGCTGCAACCAAGCGGGGTGCCCACCTGGCACTGTCATTGGAGCGCCTTGACGCGATGTTGGACCGGCCTGCCCAGCGGATCGGGTTGAGCGCCACGGTGCGTCCCGCCGAAGAGGTCGCCCGCTTTCTGTCCGGGCAGTCGCCCACAACGATCGTGACTCCCCCGGCCGCCAAGACGTTCGAACTGACGGTTCAGGTCCCCGTGCCCGACATGGCCAATCCGGCCGAGGGCACCGTCTGGCCCGAGGTCGAGGAACGCATCGTCGACCTCATCGAAGCCCACCGTTCCTCGATCGTGTTCGCCAACTCGCGGCGGCTCGCCGAGCGGCTCACTGGGCGGCTCAACGAGATTCACGCGGAGCGCCACGTTGAAGCCGAGGAGGCGACGGCGCCGCTGGCGCGGGCACACCACGGCTCGGTGTCGCTGCAGACCAGAACCGATGTCGAAGAGGACCTCAAGAGCGGGCGGCTGCGCGCGGTGGTGGCGACCTCGAGCCTGGAGCTGGGTATCGATATGGGCGCAGTCGACCTGGTCATCCAGATCGAGGCGCCGCCGTCAGTGGCCAGCGGCCTGCAGCGCGTCGGTCGGGCCGGGCATCAGGTCGGCGAGATCTCCTCGGGCGTACTGATTCCCAAACACCGCACCGATCTGATCGGGTGCGCGGTCGCGGTACAGCGGATGCTGGCCGGTCAGATCGAAACGCTGACGGTACCGGCCAATCCGTTGGACATCCTGGCCCAACACACGGTGGCCGCGGTCGCGCTGGAGCCGCTGGACGCCGAAGCCTGGTTCGACACCGTACGCCGCAGCGCTCCGTTCGCCACCCTGTCGCGCGGAGTTTTCGAGGCAACGCTTGATCTGCTCTCTGGCAAATACCCCTCCACCGAGTTCGCCGAGCTGCGGCCGCGGCTGGTATACGACCGTGACACCGGGACCCTGACCGGCCGGCCCGGCGCGCAACGGCTGGCCGTCACCTCCGGCGGCGCCATCCCGGACCGCGGACTGTTCGCCGTGTACCTGGCGGGAGCGGAGAAGCCTTCCCGGGTAGGCGAACTTGACGAGGAGATGGTCTATGAGTCCCGCCCCGGCGATGTGATCTCGCTGGGCGCCACCACCTGGCGGATCACCGAGATCACCCATGATCGGGTGCTGGTCACACCGGCCCCCGGCCAGCCGGGCCGACTGCCGTTCTGGCACGGCGACGGTGTCGGGCGGCCGGCCGAGCTGGGTGCGGCGCTCGGCGCGTTCACCGGCGAATTGGCCGGCCTTGACGCTGAGTCGTTCGACAAGCGCTGCGCAGGTTTGGGTTTCGATGCCTACGCGATCGACAATCTGAGGCGACTACTCGACGATCAGCGCGCCGCCACCGGCACGGTGCCCACCGATACCACGCTGGTGGTCGAGCGGTTCCGCGACGAGCTCGGTGACTGGCGGGTGGTACTGCACTCACCGTACGGGCTGCGAGTACACGGGCCCTTGGCGTTGGCCGTGGGCAGGCGACTGCGGGAGCGCTACGGCATCGACGAGAAGCCGACGGCCTCCGACGACGGCACCGTGGTCCGGCTGCCCGACACCGACTCCGGTGCAGAGGCCCCCGGCGCCGAACTGTTCGTGTTCGACGCCGACGAGATCGAGCCGGTCGTCACCGCCGAAGTGGGCGGCTCCGCCTTGTTCGCCTCCCGGTTCCGGGAATGCGCGGCCCGGGCCTTGCTGCTGCCGCGCCGGCACCCCGGTCGGCGCACCCCGCTATGGCAGCAACGTCAGCGGGCAGCCCAATTGCTTGACGTGGCCCGCAAATATCCCACGTTTCCGATCGTGCTGGAGACCGTGCGCGAATGCCTACAGGACGTCTATGACGTCCCGGCGCTGACAGCGCTGATGGCGCAGATCGCCCAACGCCGGGTGCGGGTGTCCCAGGTCGAGACCGCCACCCCATCGCCGTTCGCGGCGTCGTTGTTGTTCGGCTACGTCGGGGCGTTCATGTACGAAGGCGACAGCCCCCTGGCGGAGCGCCGCGCGGCGGCCTTGTCGCTGGACCCCACTCTGCTGGCGCAGTTGCTGGGCCGGGTCGAACTGCGCGAACTGCTCGACACCGACGTGATCACAGCCGTCACCGAGCAACTGCAGCACCTGACGCCGGAGAAGGCCGTCCGCGACGCCGAGGGGGTGGCCGATCTGCTGCGGCTGCTCGGTCCGCTCACCACCGAAGAAGTCAGCACCCGGGCCGCGGGTGCTGCGGTGGGCGGTTGGCTGGAACATTTGCTGGCCGCCCGGCGGGTGCTGACGGTGGCGTTCGGCGGGTACCGCTGGTGGATAGCGATCGAAGACATCGGCCGGCTGCGCGACGGTCTCGGCGTTGCGGTGCCGCCCGGGGTGCCGACGGGCTTCACCGAGCCGGTCGCCGACCCGCTGGGTGAGCTGCTGGGCCGCTTCGCCCGCACCCGGGGGCCGTTCACCACCGGGCAGGCCGCAGATCGGTTCGGGCTGGGCGCTCGGGTGGCGGCCGATGCGCTGGGTCGACTGGCCGCCGACGGACGGGTGGTGCGTGGCGAATTCACCGACTTCCCGGACTCCCCCGGCGAACAGTGGTGCGACACCGAGGTGCTGCGGATCCTGCGGCGCCGGTCACTGGCCGCGCTGCGCTCAGCGATCGAGCCGGTGTCGCCGGCCGCTTACGGGCGCGTCCTGCCGGCCTGGCAGCAGATCGGCACTCCGGACGTCGCCGCCACCGGTGTCGACGGGCTGGCCGGGGTGATCGAGCAACTGGCCGGCGTAGCGCTTCCTGCGTCGGCGGTCGAACCGTTGATCTTCGGCCCGCGGGTGCGCGACTACGCACCGGCCATGCTCGACGAACTGCTGGCTTCCGGGGAGGTTCTCTGGTCGGGCGCGGGCGCGCCGGCCGGCAGCGCCCCGGCCACCGACGGCTGGATCTGTTTTCACACCGCGGATTCGGCGCCGCTGACGTTGACGCCCGGGACGCCGATCGACTTCGGCGACGCCCACCGGGCGATTCTGGATGCCCTCGGCGGTGGCGGTGCGTTCTTCTTCCGCCAACTTTCCGGTGCCGCGAGCGAGGCGGAACTCAAAGCCGCGCTGTGGGAGCTGATCTGGGCGGGATGGATCACCGGCGATACGTTCGCTCCGGTGCGCGCGGTGCTGGCCGGCACCCGGCGGGCCACCCCGGCTCACCGCAGCAGACGCCCACCCCGGCTCAGTCGCTACAGCGTGGCGCACGCCGCCGCCCGCGCCGCCGACCCGACGGTGGCCGGACGCTGGTGGGCTCTGCCCCCACCGCAACAGGATCCCACTGTGCGGGCCCACCCCCCCGCCGACCTGCTGCTGCACCGCTACGGCGTGCTGACCCGCGGCGCGGTCGCCGCCGAGGCCGTGCCGGGCGGTTTCGCGACCCTCTACAAGGTGCTGACCGCGTTCGAGGACGCCGGGCGATGCCAGCGTGGCTATTTCATCGAGTCGTTGGGGGCCGCACAGTTTGCACTGGCCTCCACCGTGGACCGGCTGCGCGGCTACCTCGACGGTGTCGACCCGACCCGTCCCGACTACCACGCGGTGGTGCTGGCCGCCGCCGACCCGGCCAACCCGTACGGTGCGGCGTTGAGCTGGCCGGCGCACCCGGGGACGGCCCGACCCGGCCGCAAGGCGGGCGCGTTGGTGGTCCTGGTCGACGGAGAACTGACGTGGTTCGTCGAGCGGGGCGGCCGGACGCTGCTGAATTTCGCCGGAGCCGCCGAAGCGCAGCGGGCCGCCGCCGAGGCGCTGACTCGGCTGATCACCGACCGGCGGGTCGACGGGATTCTCATCGAGCGGGTCGACGGCGTGCCGGTACTGGAGCTACCCGATTCGCCGACGCTCGATGCGTTGACCGAGGCCGGGTTCTCCCGCACGCCGCGTGGATTGCGGATGCGCTGATGCCCGAGGGGGACACAGTCTTTCACACCGCGACGGAGCTGGCCTCCGCGCTGACGGGAAAGACCTTGACCCGCTGCGATATCAGGGTTCCGCGATACGCCGCTGTCGACCTGAGCGGACAGCGCGTCGATGAGGTGATCAGCCGCGGCAAGCATCTGTTCATCCGCGTCGGATCGGCCAGCATCCACTCGCATCTGAAGATGGAGGGCAGTTGGCGAATCGGGCGCGGACCAGTCGATCATCGGGTACGAATCATCTTGGAGGCCGGACCTGTTCGCGCCACCGGTATCGATCTGGGCGTGCTGGAGGTACTGGAACGCCACCATGATGGCGACCCCATCGCGCATCTGGGCCCGGATCTGCTCGGCGCCGACTGGGATCCGACGGTGGCCGCCGATCGCCTGATCGCCGATCCGCAGCGCCCGCTGGCATCGGCACTGTTGGATCAGACGGTGATGGCTGGGATCGGCAACGTCTACTGCAACGAGTTGTGCTTCATCGTCGGCCGGTTGCCGACGACACCCGTTGCGGAACTGAATGATCCGGGTCGGCTGGTGTCACGAGCGCGCGAGATGTTGTGGGCGAATAGGTTGCGATGGTCGCGCTGCACCACCGGCGACACCCGGCCGGGCCGACAGCTGTGGGTGTACGGCCGAGCCGGCCTGCCGTGTCGGCGATGCGGTACCGCTGTGGAGTCCGACCGCAATGGTGAGCGGATTCGGTTCTGGTGTCCGTCATGTCAGCGCTGATGCCGGGAGCTTCCGACCGCTGACAGCACCGAAGCCGGCCGGCTTTCGGCTGTCAGCACCCGAAGCGGTGGTCGATCACGGCCACCCGCCGCAACCCACACCGGGCACGCAACCCCCGCCGCCGCCGGGTCCACCCCAGCCGCTGGGTCCACCGGGGACCTGGCCGCTGCCCCCGCCGGGCCCACCGCCGCCGGTCGGGCCACCGGGAATCTGACCACCGCCACCACCAGGTCCGCCACCGCCGGTCGGGCCACCGGGGACTTCGCCACCGCCGGTCGGACCGGGCTCGCCCGGGTTTTCCGGTCCCGGCCCACCTGGTACCGGTTCCATCGTGGTCTCAGTCGTGGTGGTGGTCGTCGTGGTCGTCGTGGTGCTCGGCCCCTCTTCCTTGGTGCCGTTACAACCCGCGGCTACCAGGGCGACTGCACTGCCGAGCACCGCGATAGTCATCCTGCTGTGTGCCTTCATCAGAATCAGACTCCTCTTCTGCTCCGGTCGTGCCTTCCTGTACCCCGGACGGTCGCGACCGAAACCCCGGTCGGTCGAATTCAGTTCGCGTCGAGGTCGCGTTCGCTCACGAAATCGCGCAGCCGTCCGGTGAACGGGTCTTCGAACTCCAGCCGATGGGCCAGCAGTCGCAACGGCTGCGAGAAGTCGCCGGGGGCAACATCGACTACCTGCGGATACAGCGGGTCGCCGTCGATCGGCAGGCCGAGTGAGGCCAGGTGAACCCGCAACTGGTGGGTACGGCCGGTGCGCGGGGTGAGCCGGTAGCGGCCCTCACCCACTGACTCGACCAGTGTCTCGGCGTTGGGCTCGCCGGGCTCTTCGTAAGCCTGCAGGCAGCCGCGTTCTTTGACGATCCGGCTGCGAACCAGCTGCGGGAACGCGACGGTGGGCTCGGCGGAAGACCGCGCCAGGTAGTGCTTGCGCACGACGCCGCGGGCGAACAGCGTCTGATAGGCCCCGCGCAGCTCTCGGCGGGTGGTGAACAACAGCACCCCGGCAGTGAGGCGGTCCAACCGGTGCGCCGGGCTCAGCTCCGGCAGGTCCAACTCGCGCCGCAGCCGTACCAGCGCGGTCTGGGCCACGTGGCTGCCGCGCGGCATGGTCGCCAAGAAATGCGGCTTGTCGACCACCACCAGATCCGCGTCGCGGTGCAGCACCGGGACATCGAACGGTACTGGCACCTCGTCGGGCAGGTCGCGATACAGGAAGACGTGCGCACCGGCCGGCAACGCCGTCGTTTCGTCGACCACCGCTCCGGCTGCGGTAACCACTTCGCCGGCAGCCACTTTCGCCGCAACAGCCGCGCCGAACCGGACACGCAGCTCGGCGGCCACCGGACCGCCCTGCAGGCGCAGCCGGGCCGGCCCCAGGCCGTCGCGCACCGGCAGCGGGGCGGGGCGTCGGCGGGTCATCGCAGTTTGAGATCGAATGCCGGGGCGCTGTCCGCGTCGCGGGCATAGGCACGGTCGCGGATGATCAGCAGCACCGCCGCGAGCAGCGCCGCGGTCAGGGTGCCGATCAGCACGCCCAATTTGACGTGTTCTTGGCGAACGGGGTCGCCGAAGGCGAGGTCGCCGATGAGCAGTGCGACGGTGAACCCGATGCCCCCGAGTAAGGCCAGCGCCACCACGTCGATCCACTTCAGCGAGGCGTCGAGTTCGGCCCGGGTCAACGCGGCGGTCAGCACGGCCGCACCGGCAATGCCGACGGCTTTTCCTACGACCAGGCCGGCGGCGATCCCGATGGCGACGGGATCGCGCAGTGTCATGGCCAATCCGTGGAGTCCACCAAAGGTCACTCCGGCCGCCAAGAACGCGAACACCGGCACCGCGATGCCGGCGGAGAGCGGGCGAAACCGGTGCTCCAAGTCTTTCGCGTCCAGCCGATGCCGCGACAACGTGTCGCGCTTGCCCGACTCGCGGACGGGAACCGT
This sequence comes from uncultured Mycolicibacter sp., assembly GCA_964292075.1. Classification (GTDB taxonomy): domain Bacteria; phylum Actinomycetota; class Actinomycetes; order Mycobacteriales; family Mycobacteriaceae; genus Mycobacterium. The sequence continues at coordinate 19,817 of CAXYUC010000038.1, read as the reverse complement.
CAGACCGAGCAAGACACCGGCGATGGTGGCGTGCACACCGGACTCGTGGACCAGATACCAGGTGGCTGCTGCCAACGGAAGCAGTACGGCGGCGTTGCCGAAACGCCGGGCCGCCACCGCGAACAACGCCAACGGGACGAACGCCAGCGCAAGAGCCGCGAGGTTGAGGTCATCGGTGTAGAACACCGCGATCACGGTGACTGCCAACAGGTCGTCGACCACAGCCAAGGTCAGCAGGAAGGTCCGCAGCGCCGAGGGCAGATGTGACGAGATCACCGCCAGCACGGCCAGGGCGAAGGCAATGTCCGTGGCGGTGGGAATCGCCCACCCCCGCAGCGCTCCGCCCCCGGTGTGAGCGTTCACGGCGACGAATACCACTGCGGGCATGACCATTCCGCCGACCGCGGCGACGACGGGAAGCGCCGCCCGACGCGGGTCACGCAGGTCGCCGGCAAGCACTTCGTACTTGAGCTCCAGGCCGACGACGAAGAAGAAGATCGCCAGCAGGCCATCGGCGGCCCACGTCGACGCCGAAAGATTCAAATGCCAGGCGCGTGGGCCGAAAGCGATGTCGCCAAGCCGGTAATAGACGGCCGACCATGGCGAGTTGGCCCACACGATCGCGACGGTAGCCGCGACAAGCAGCAGCGCCCCACCGACGGTCTCCTTGCGGAGCACATCGGCGAGTCGTCTGGCTTCGGCCGAAGATCCGCGGCCGAAAAGCGGGGGGCGACCAGAGGTCAAGAGAAAGCCTTCGATTCGAGTGACGGAGGGCCAGAGGTCTCAGGCCTCGACAAAAGACGTTGTCGTTCAGTGCTGCGCCGGTGGGCAGCCGCAAGTTTGCCGTGGGCAGTGTTACCCCAGTAGGTGCACCGTACCGGGACTGGTAGCCATTCCGCCAGGTCAGCGGCGCCCCGCCCGCATCGGGCGCACAACGACACATCGGCCACAACCGTCGGGGGGTGTGGCCGATGCGGCTTGTTGGAGCGGAGTTACTACCCGCTCAGCTGACACCGCGCAGCAGCGAAGCTGCCCGGATCACCCAGGAAGGCGGTCATCCCACCCGACATGAGCCGCCCCTTCCTCAAGCCCGGATCCCCCATGTGATCCAGCTCATAGTTAGAAAGTAGCCCCGCTAGTTAGAAAGTAGCCCCGCCGGAAATATGTGTCAAACACATGCGAATGCTGATATCAGCCTAAACGCTCAGAAAGATTCCTTGAGGCAAATCCATGGTAATGGATTCTTGTTCAATTAAGCGGAATCGGTTCCAGTATTTCGGCCCGCGCCTCGGGGGCGCTCACGCGCAACGCATCCGCCGACGCGTCGTCGGGCTCCTCCTGCGACAGGATCTCGGCCTCCACCCGGGCGGTGTAGTTGGCCACCTCCCGGTCGACGGCGTCGTCGTCCCAGCCGAGCACCGCGGCCATCACCTCGGCGACCTCACGCGCACAGTTCACCCCACGGTGGGCGTACTCGATGGAGATCCGGGTCCGCCGGGCCAGCACGTCCTCCAGGTGCAGTGCACCCTCGGCGACGGCCGCGTAGGCGACTTCCACCTTCAGGTAGGTGGGCGCCTCGGCGATCGGGTCCAGCAGATCCGGCTGTCCGTCGGCCACCGCCAACACGTCGTGGATCAGCGAGCCGTAACGGTCCAGCAGGTGCCGCACCCGATAGGGGTGCAGTCCCTGCTGGGCGCCCACGTGCTCGGCCTGGTTGACCAGCGCGAAGTAGCCGTCGGCGCCCAACAGCGGCACCTTCTCGGTGATCGAGGGCGCCACCCGCGTCGGGATGTACTCGGCGGCGGCGTCGATCGCGTCGGCGGCCATCACCCGGTAGGTGGTGTACTTGCCGCCGGCGATCGCCACCAAACCCGGCGCCGGAACCGCCACCGCGTGCTCCCGCGACAGCTTCGAGGTGTCGTCGTTCTCCCCTGCCAGTAGCGGCCGCAGCCCGGCGTACACGCCCTCAATGTCGGCGTGGGTCAGCGGCGTGGCCAGCGCGGTATTGACGTGGGTCAGGAGGTAGTCGATATCGGCCTTGGTGGCCGCAGGGTGCGCCAGATCCAGATTCCAGTCGGTGTCGGTGGTGCCGATGATCCAGTGCGTGCCCCACGGGATGACGAACAGCACCGACTTCTCGGTCCGCAGAATGATCGCCGCCTCCGAAACGATCCGGTCCCGCGGCACCACGATGTGCACGCCCTTGGAGGCCCGGACGTGGAACCGGCCGCGCTGGCGCGACAGCGCCTGGATCTCATCGGTCCATACCCCGGTGGCGTTGACCACGACGTGCCCCTGGACCTCGGTGACGTCACCATCCTCGGAATCGCGGACCCGCACCCCGGTCACTCGGTCGCCTTCGCGCAGTAGCGCGACGACCTGACTGGAGGTGCGGATGACCGCCCCGTAGTGCCCCGCCGTGCGTGCGACAGTCAGGGTGTGACGGGCATCGTCGACGACCGTGTCGTAGTAGCGGATGCCGCCGATCAACGCGCTGCGCTTCAACCCCGGGCACAGCCGCAGGGCCCCGGCCCGAGTCAGATGCCGTTGCGCGGGAACTGATTTCGCCCCGCCCAGTTGGTCGTACAGGAAGATCCCGCTGGCCACATACGGCCGCTCCCACCACCGTCTTGTCAGCGGATACAGAAACGGCAGCGGCTTAACCAAGTGCGGCGCCAGTGTGGTCAGCGACAGCTCGCGTTCGTGCAGCGCCTCGCGAACCAGGCCGAACTCCAGCTGTTCGAGGTAGCGCAGTCCACCGTGAAACATCTTCGAACTGCGGCTCGACGTCCCGGCGGCGAAGTCACGCGCCTCCACCAGTGCCACCTTGAGGCCGCGGGTGGCCGCATCGAGCGCACAGCCTGCTCCCACCACCCCGGCGCCGATCACCACTACGTCGAACTGCTCACTGCCCAGTTGTTCCCAGGCTCGTGCTCGTTGGTCCGGTCCCAGCGTGCTCACGTGTGCCAGGCTACGTGGCCCGACGCCCCGGCCGAGTGTGACGCGCGTCGCTCAGTCCAAGTCGTCGTGCGACATCAGCCGGCGCGCGGCCTCGGTGAGCGATCCCGACAGTGACGGATACACCGCCAGCGTCTGAGCCAGGTCCGCGACCGTGATCCGGTTCTGCACCGCCAGCGCGATCGGCAAGATCAGCTCGGAGGCAATCGGGGCCACCACCACGCCGCCGATCACCGTTCCGGTGGCCGGTCGGCAGAACAGCTTGAGGAACCCGTAGCGCATCCGGCTCATCTTGGCCCGCGCGTTGGTCTGCAACGGCAGCATGACCGTGCGGGCCGGCACCGTCCCGTCATCGATCTGGGACTGCGGCACCCCCACCGCGGCGATCTCGGGGCGGGTGAACACCGCGGCCGCCACCGTACGCAGCCGGATCGGGGCGACCGCGTCGCCCAGCGCGTGATACATCGCGATCCTGCCCTGCATGGCCGCGACGGACGCCAGCGGCAGCAGGCCGGTGCAGTCGCCGGCGGCGTAGATGCCGGGCACCGACGTTCGCGACACGCGATCCACCTGCAGGTAATTGCCCGGCCCGAGTGCAATCCCAACCCGCTCCAAGCCCAGTCCGGAGGTGTTGGGCACGGAGCCGACCGTCATCAGCGCGTGGCTTCCCGACACGGTGCGGCCGTCGGCCATGGTGACCAGCACCCCGTCTCCGGCGCGGGTCACCGAGGCGGCCCGGGCATTCTTGACCAGGGTGACACCGCGCTCGGCGAACACGCTCTCCAACACCCGGGCGGCGTCGGGGTCCTCGTGCGGCAGCACCCGGTCACGGCTGGCCACCACCGTCACCTTGACGCCCAGTTCGGTATAGGCGTTGACGAACTCCGCGCCGGTGACGCCGGAACCCACCACCACCAGGTGCTCGGGCAGCGTGTGCAGGTCATAGAGCTGGCGCCAGGTCAGAATCCGCTCGCCGTCCGGCTCCGCGCCGGGCAGGGTGCGCGGGCTCGCTCCGGTGGCGATCAACACCACGTCGGCGTCCAGCACGCGTTGCGCACCGCTGGATTGATGCGGCGGTCCCAGCTTCGCCTCTCCTTCGTCGAGCCTCGCTGAACCGCCGTGCTGCTCGGTGACCCGGACTCGGTGATGTGCCAGGCCGGGTTCGGGGTCGATCAGCTCCCCGCGGCCGGCAATGACCTCGACGCCGGAGTTGAGCAGTTGAGTGCGAATGTCGTCGGACTGCGCCGCGGCTAGGGATTTCACCCGCTCGTGGATCTTGTCCAGCTCGATCTCGGCGTCGGTGAAGTGGATGTCGAAACCCAGGTGCGGGGCGCGTCGTAGCTCGGTACGCACCCCCGACGAGGCGATGAAGGTCTTGGACGGCACACAGTCCCACAACACGCAGGCGCCGCCGATGCCGTCGGCATCGACCACCGTCACCGAAACCGCTTCCGGGCCCTTGGCCGCCGCCACCAGCGCCGCCTCGTAGCCGGCCGGGCCACCGCCGACGATCACGATGCGCGTCGAGGGAGAAGTCACAGCGACTAACCTATCCGGGGCGCGGCGTTTAAGCTTTCTGCCGTGCCGCTCTACGCCGCCTACGGGTCGAACATGCATCCCGAACAGATGCTGCAGCGGGCCCCGCACTCCCCGATGACCGGCACCGGCTGGTTGCACGGCTGGCGACTCACGTTCGCCGGCGAGGACATCGGCTGGGAAGGTGCCCTGGCGACCGTGGTCGAGGACCCGGACTCGAGTGTTTTCGTCGTCCTCTACGACGTGACGCCCGAGGACGAGAAGAACATGGACAGCTGGGAAGGCTCGGAATTCGGCATCCACAAGAAGATCCGTTGTCGGGTGGACCGAGTGGACGGGATCACCTCCGACCCGGTCGAGGGTGCGCCCGCGCCGGTGCTGGCCTGGCTGTATGTGGTGGACGCCTGGGAGCGCGGACTGCCGTCGGCGCGCTACCTGGGTGTGGTGGCCGAAGCCGCCCAGATCGCCGGTGCCCCAGAAGAATACGTGCGCAATCTACAGACCCGCCCGGCCCGCAACATCGGCCCCGGATCTTAGCTTTTTTTGGCGCGAGTGTGCGTAGTAAGAGAGGGGGCTTTAAAGCACCCCGGCTTGGTCGACGACGCCGGCCATCACCCGCACCCCGACCGCAAGGGCCCGCTCGTCGAGGTCGAACGTCGGCTGGTGCAGATCCAGTTGCGGCCCGCTGCCCGGCCACACCCCGAGCCGGCCCATGGCACCCGGGACCTGCTCCAGATACCAGGAGAAGTCTTCCCCGCCGCCGGACTGCTGGGTCTCGGCCAGCACCTCGGGCCCGATGGCCTCGATCGCGTGCGTCAGCATCCGCGTCGACGCCGCTTCGTTGACCACCGGCGGCACTCCGCGGTGGTAGTTGAGCGTGTGCTCGATATTCAGCGGCTCCAGCAGGGACGCCACCGCTTCCTCGACGATGCTCTGCATCGCCACCCAGGTGTCCCGGCTGGCCGTGCGCACCGTACCGGCCAGCCGCCCGGACTGCGGTATGGCGTTGGCTGCGACACCGGAATTCACTGCGCCCCACACCATCACCGTGCTGTTTCGCGGATCGATACGCCGGGACAGCACGCCGGGCAGCCCGGTGATCAGCGTGCCCAGCCCATAGACCAGGTCGGCGGTCAGGTGCGGTCGCGACGTGTGTCCGCCGGGACCGTTGACAGTGATCTCGATGGTGTCAGCCGCCGAGGTGATCGGCCCCGCAATGGTGGCCACCCGGCCGACCTCCAGGCGTGGATCGCAGTGCAGCGCGAAGATACGGCTGACCCCGCTGAGCACACCCGCGGCGATCGCGTCGATCGCGCCGCCCGGCATCAGTTCTTCAGCGGCCTGAAACACCAGCCGCACACCGACCGGCAACTCCGGCGCGGATGCCAGCGCCAATGCCGCACCCAACAGGATCGCGGTATGCGCGTCGTGGCCGCACGCGTGCGTCACCCCCGGCACCAGCGAGGCATACGGCGCCCCGGTCTGTTCGGTCATCGGCAAGGCGTCGATGTCGGCCCGCAACGCGACGCGAGGCCCGTCCTCCGGGCCGAAATCGCAGGTCAAACCGGTTCCGCTGGGTAATACCTTGGGGTTGAGTCCAGCGCTGGCGAGACGTTCGGCGACGAACTGGGTGGTGGCGAACTCCTGCCGGCTCAACTCCGGGTGGCGGTGCAGATGCCGTCGCCACGCCACCAATTCCTCGGCGTGGGCTGCCAGCCACGCCTCGACCGCGTGCGACACGGGAGTTGGAGACATTCAGGCATTATCCCATCGCGGCACGCTACTAAACTCAGTGCCTGTGACGGTACCGCTGGCAACGCAGGCAGCAGGGGTAGTAGCCCGGCGCACCGGCGTGCAGACGCACGACGTGGCGGTCGTGCTCGGTTCCGGCTGGGCGCCCGCGGTGGCGGCCCTCGGCACCGCGACCGCGACTCTGCCGATGGCCGACCTGCCCGGCTTCAGCACGCCGACGGCGGCGGGCCACACCGGTGAGCTGGTGTCCATCCAGATCGGCGCGCACCGGGTGCTGGTGCTGGTCGGCCGGATCCACGCCTACGAGGGCCATCAGCTCGCCGACGTCGTCCGCCCGGTACGCACAGCCGTCGCGGCGGGGGCCACCACCGTGGTGCTGACCAACGCGGCCGGCGGCCTGCGGACCAGCTACCACGTCGGCCAACCGGTGCTGATCAGCGACCATCTGAACATGACCGGGCGCTCCCCCCTTGAGGGCGCGCACTTCGTCGACATGGTCGATGCCTACACTCCGTCGCTGCGCGCGCTGGCTCACCAAGTCGACCCCACCCTCGCCGAAGGCGTCTACGCCGGGATGCCCGGCCCACAGTACGAGACCCCCGCCGAAATCCGGATGCTACGCACCCTGGGCGCCGACCTGGTCGGGATGTCGACCGTGCACGAGGCGATCGCCGCCCGGGCGGCCGGTGCCCAGGTCCTGGGCCTATCGCTGGTGACCAACTTGGCGGCCGGGATCACCGGCGAGCCGCTCAGCCACGCTGAGGTGCTGGCCGCAGGTCGGGAATCTGCGGCCCGGATGGGCACACTGCTGGCCGACGTGATCGACCGGCTGCCTGCTCCCGCAGCTCAGTAGCTCACGCCCGAGCTGTGCCGCATCCGCGGCCACATCGCCGCCCAGCTGCCCACCGGCTGCTGGCACAGATAGACCTTCGCGGCGCTCTCGCCGTTGCGCAGCCCGGTGGGGAACCGGATCGATGTCAGGTAGGTGACGTGTCGCCAATACTGGGTCAACTTCAGGACCGGGAATCGCCCGACGCACAGCACGGTGTCAGGGCTGCCGGCCGGCGGGCCCCACTGGGCGTAACTGCCGTCGCCGCTGACCACCGGACGGTTGATACCGGCCGCCGGTCCGAGGATGCGCAGCGCCGAGGCTTCGCCGTAGTTGCTGGTGAAGATCGGCACGTCGTCCGGCAGCGATGCCGCGGCGGCTGCCACCTCGTCGACGAATCGCGGCCACCCGTAGGTCTCCATCGGGATGGGGTTGACTTTGCGCAGTGTTGTGGCGTGCGCCGGCGGCAGCACCGGCAGGCAGAACACCACCGCGCCGGCGAACAGCGCGAGCAGCGCAATCGCCCAGCCGCGCGGCGGCCGGTCGGGATCCTCGGCTTCGATACGCACCGCTCCGGCGGCAAACAGCGCCGCGAGCACCGGCCCGGCGTAGTAGCAGCGACCGCCGGTGACGACGCACAGCACCAACACCACCACCGGCACCACCAGGATCCAGCGGAACTCGCGGGCCTCGTCGGACGCCAGCCAGCGCACTCCGATCGCCCACAGCAGCACCAGCAGCGGTCCGGCGTACAGCAGCAGTAGCAGCGGTAGCTGGGTCAGCGATCCCGCCGGGCCGCCCATCCGTACCGACATCGCGTGGGCGAATGTCAGGCTCGGCCAGCCGTGGGCGGCGTTCCAGATCAGGTTCGGGACCGCCATCGCCACCGCCACGGCGCCGGCCAGCCATGGTCCGGCCGTGCGCAATGCGTCGCGCCGGAAGATCGCCAGACCGACCCCAATACCGATGAGCAGCAACGCGACCGTCTGCTTGGCTTCCAGCCCGATACCGGCCACCACGCCGGCCGGCAGCCAGGCCAGCACGGTGCCGATCCGCAGCGCCCGCGTCACCAGCAGCAGCACCGCGATCCAGATCAGCTGGTCGACCACGGTGGTGCCGAAAAACATCGCGGCGCCCATGAACAGCGGGCTGGCCGCGACGGCGGCCGCGGTGATGGCCTGGGCGACGCGCCGCCCGCCGAGTTCGGCGGCCAACAGCGCCGCCAACACTATGCAGCCCAGGTGTATCGCGATGGCCGACAACCGAAGCCCCAGCAGGCCGCCCAGGGCCGCCACCCGGGCCAGCAGCGGCACCAGCGGCGGGTGGTCGAAGTATCCCCAGGCCGGGTGCTGTCCGCAGATCACGTAGTAGAACTCGTCGGGGTGCCAGCCGTAGTTCATCGCGAAGGCCCCGTGCACGGCGGCCGCAACGGCAACCACCATGGCGATCGGCACGGCCGTCGAGTCACGCAGCGTCAGGGATATCGAGCGACTCGCGGCCGGGGCTGTCAATGGACTCAACGACACTCCATCGTCCAATCGGGACGTAAACGGGAGCATCGTATCAAGTAATTGACACCTGTACACTTGCTGTCTCGACTGCCTTCGATTGACCCCCTGCCACAATCGACGGGTGACCCCCGAGGAGTGGATTGCCCACGACCCCGACCCGGTGACCGCCACGGAGCTCCAAGCGTGCGGCCCCGGCGAGTTGGCCGCCCGGTTCGCGGCACCGCTGCGGTTCGGCACCGCCGGGCTGCGTGGACCGGTACGGGGCGGACCGGACGCGATGAACCTCGCCGTGGTGCTGCGCGCCAGCTGGGCGGTGGCCCAGGTACTCAGCGCACATCACCGAACGGGTTCGACCGTGGTGGTCGGCGGCGACGCACGTCACGGCTCGGCGCAATTCACCATCGCGACAGCCGAAGTGCTTGCTGCCGCGGGGTTTTCGGTCTTGCTTATCCCTCAGCCGTGTCCGACGCCGGTGGTCGCGTTCGCGGTGCGCCACACCGGTGCGGCGGCCGGCATCCAGATCACCGCCTCGCACAACCCGGCCACCGACAACGGCTACAAGGTGTACTTCGACGGCGGTATGCAGATCGTCTCGCCGACCGACACCGAGATCGAAGCGGCGATGGCCGCTGCTCCCCCGGCCGACGCGATCACCCCGCGCCCCCTGGCGCCGGCCGGCAAAGATCTCATCGCGCGCTACATCGGGCGGGCCGCTGCGGTGCGACGGCACGGCGGCCGGGTTCGGGTGGCGCTGACACCGCTGCACGGCGTCGGCGGCACGGTGGCGGTCGAGGCGCTGCGCGCCGCGGGGTTTGCCGACATTCACCCGGTGACGAACCAGTTCGACCCCGATCCAGACTTTCCCACCGTGGCATTCCCCAACCCGGAAGAACCCGGTGCCACCGACGCACTGCTGGCGTTGGCCGCCGAGGTCGACGCCGACGTCGCGATCGCCTTGGACCCCGACGCCGACCGATGCGCGGTCGGCATCGGCGGCCCGGATGGCTGGCGGATGCTGACCGGCAACGAAACCGGTTGGCTGTTAGGCGATTACCTGCTGTCGCGGCTGCCCGCGGGCAGGGCGGCTGGCGCTGTGGTGGCCAGCAGCGTGGTCTCGTCACGAATGCTGGTGCGCATCGCGCAGCACTACGGCGCCCGCCATGTCGAGACGCTGACCGGATTCAAGTGGCTGGCGCGCGCCGATGATGACCTGCCCGGCGCCACCTTGGTCTACGCCTACGAGGAGGCGATCGGCTACTGCGTTGACCCGGACGCGGTGCGCGACAAAGACGGCATCAGCGCCGCGGTGCTGGCCTGCGATCTGGTGGCAGCGCTGGCGAGCCGGGGCAGCTCCGTTCCCGAAGCGCTGGACAAGCTCGCCCGCCGGCACGGTGTGCACGTCACTGAGGCGGTGTCCCGTCGGGTCGCCAGTCCCGCCGAGGCCGCCGCCGTGATGGCCCGGCTACGCGCTGATCCACCGGCGACACTGGCCGGATTCGCCGTCACCGCAACCGATCTGCTGCACCGCGCCGGACCGGTCACCGACGCGCTGGAGTTCGCCGGTGAGCACGACGGCACCGCGATACGGGTGGTGGTGCGACCGTCGGGTACCGAACCGAAGCTCAAGTGCTATCTCGAGGTGGCTCGGCCGCCGTCGGATGACCTTGCCGGGGGCCGCACCGAGGCGCAGCGGGTGTGTCAGGCCGTCGCCGATGCGGTCCGCTCCTGGTAGCACTCATTCGCCCTATTCGTTACCAACCGCCGCACCCGACTCACCTGCAACCAGCCCGACGGGGTGTGATGTTTGCCCGCCTTTGAGCGACAACGGGCGTCGAGGGGGCTAACTCCGCCAAGGCAACAACGTTTGTCGCTCAAAGGCGGGCAATAATCACATACTCGCCCGCCGGTTACGGGTGTGACAGTCGGGATTTCAGCGCGGCCCGAATTGGCGGTCGCCGGCATCGCCCAGGCCCGGCACGATATAGGCGTCCTCGTTCAGTCCGTCGTCAATGCTGGCGGTGAACAGCCGCACCGCCGGTGCCGCTTGCTCCAGTGCCGCAACGCCTTCCGGTGCCGCCACCACGCACAACACGGTGATGTCGGTTGCGCCGCGATCGACCAGTAGTCCCAGGGTGTGCACCAGCGAGCCGCCGGTCGCCAGCATCGGGTCGAGGACCATGACCGGTGTGCCGCGCAGGTCCGCCGGCAGCGATGCCAGGTACGGAACCGGTTGGTGGGTGGCCTCGTTGCGCGCCACCCCGACGAACCCGACGTCGGCTTCGGGAATCAGGGCATGCGCCGCGTCCACCATGCCCAGTCCGGCGCGCAGCACCGGGACCAGCAGCGGTGGCCGCGCCAGCCGCGCCCCACCGGTGTCGGTCAGCGGGGTCCGCACGACGATGTCTTCGCAGGGCGCGTCGCGGGTGGCCTCGTAGACCAGCATCCAGGTCAGCTCACGCAGCGCCGACCGGAACGCCGCGCTGCCGCTGCGCTCGTCGCGCAGTGCGGTCAACCGCGCCGCGGCCAACGGGTGGTCGACGACGCACACCTTCACGCCTGGGACCCTACGGGTCATGCGCCGAGGAAGTTGAGGATCTCGAAGACCACCGCGCCCATCTGCAGCATCGGTGCAAGCGAGATCAACGGCTCGCCGTTGAAGACGGCGTCGGGGCCCAGCCAATCGGCGACGTTCAGCGACACAGCCAGGTCGTTCCACGCATCGAGCAGATGGGCGTCCACGGCATTGGTGAGGTGGTAGCCGGTCAACAGCGCATCGACGAACGAATCCGACAGCGGGGCCTGCCCGGCGAAACCCAACAGGTCATTGACCGGGTCGACGAAGCTGTGCAGCGCGGCGTACTGCAGGCCGGCCAGCATCTGCAGCGGGTCCATACGTAGTAGGAAGCCGGCTACATCGGAGCCGTCGGCCAACTGGCCGCCGGCGGTGACGGCCCAAGGCCCGACGGCATCGGGGCCATTGGCGCCGACGAACGGGTCACCCGGATTGCCGTAGCCCCAGTCGATGACGAGTTTGGGCATCGGGGCCAGCCCATCCCCGAGGACCTTGCCGACGTCGCCGAGCTGGTAGATCGGCCACAGGATCGGCAGCTGCTGGGGAATCAGGTAGAAGTCGGTGTCTCCGACCCTGCCGAGATCGATGGTGTCGGCCAGGTTGTCTAAGTCGACATAGGAGAAATGCACGGTCGCCGTGCCGATCAGCGCGTTGATCATGGCCAGCAGGTTGGCTGGGTCCTGCGGGAAGTTGGCCAGGCCGTCGTACTCGCCGGTGTAGATGTCGGTGTCGAACCCGCTGGTCGGGGTCGGCCCGATGCTCAACGGGATGCCCAGGAACGGCAGGTGCACCGGTTGGTCGCTCAACAGCGGATAGGCGGGGAAGCGGGTCAGGACGCCGCCGAGCGGGTTGTTGGGGTTGCCGATCAGCACGAAGTGCAGGTTGGCCGGGTCATACCCGCCACCGACCTCGCCGGGTCCTGCCGCGAGCAGGTTGATCATCTCCTGGGTGGAGATGGTGGCGCTCTGCGAGTAGCCGAACACCGTGACGTCGTCGCCATTGATCAGCTGCGGCACAACTGCGGCGTGCAGGATCTCGACGCCGCGGGCCACCGACTCGGCGAACGTCAGGTACGGATTCGGCGGCGGCAGGCACACCAACGGGCAGAACTGCTCGGGGGTGACCAGGCCTTCGAACTGATAGCCGGGAAAGATCGGCTGCCCCGGAAACCACGGCGAGACCGGCTGCAGGAACAGGTCCAACACCGCGTCCAGGTAGCCGCCCACCGTGGGGTCGGGAATGCTGGTCGGCCCCATGATCCAGCCTTCGTTGCCCAGCAGCGCAACGTCGAGCCGATCTGCCGGGCCGAGTCTCGGCGCCGACGGCCCGCAGGTCGCCGACAGCACCGACGCCGCTACGAGCAGTACTGCTCCCAGCGAGCGCCGGTGCCGCATCGGGTTACGCGTCGAGGTAGTTGATCAGGCTGAAGCCCACCCCGAGCAGATCCAGCAGCGGCTGGGCGGAGATCAACGGCGCCCCGTTGAAGATGGCGTCGGGGCCCAGCACGTCGAGCACGTTGTACTGGGTGGCCAGGTCTTGCCACCCGGTGAGCAGCGAGTGGTCCAGGTCGACCGTGAAGTGGTAGCCCGTCAGCAGCGTGTCGACGATCGACTGCGACAGCGGCGCCTGCCCGGCGAACTCCAGCAGGTTGTTGATCGTGTTGGTCAGGCTCTGCACGCCGGCGTATTGCATGCCGGCCAGCATCTGCAGCGGGTCCATCCGCAGCAGGAATCCGGCGACACCGGTGTCCTCGGACAACTGGCCGGTCGCGGTGACGGCCCAGGAGCCGGCCGCGCCGATCGGGTCGACACCGCCCACGGTGATTCCGGCGTCCGGGGCGCCGGGGTTGCCGTAGGACCAGTCGATACCGACCTTGAGGAGGGGCGCCAGCGCGTCACCAACGAGCTTGCCGACGTCGCCGAGCCCGTAGAGCGGTCCCAGGATCGGCAAGACCGCGGTCGGCAGCATGTAGAAGTCGTTCGACCCGATCGAGCCGAGGTCGATGGCGTTGCCGAGGTTGTCGTTGAAGTAGGCGCCGTGCTCCGTCCCGATCCCCATCACCGCGTTGATCACGGCCAGCAGGTTGGTCGGGTCCTGCGGGAAGTTGGACCACCCGTCGTATTCGGTGCTGTAGATGCTGGCCGAGAAGTCGGTCGGGCCCGCGCCGATGCCCAACGGGATGCCGAGGAACGGGATGTGCTGCATGCCGCCGTCCAAGCCGTTGGCGAAGTCCAGCCGGCTCAGGATGCCGCCGATCGGGCTGTTGGGGTCGCCGATCAGCACGAAGTGCAGGTTCAACGGGTCGTAGTCGCCGCCGGGCGCGTTGGCGAGCAGGTTGTGCATCGCCAGGGTGGAGACGACGGCACTCTGCGAGTAACCGAACACCGTGACTTCGTCGCCGGCTTCCAGCTGCGGGCGGATCGCGGCGTCCAGGTTGGCCGCGCCCTGCGCCAGCGAGTCGGCGAAGTTCAGCTGCGGCACCGGCAGCGGCTGGCAGACGATCGGGCAGAACTGCTCGGGGGTAATCAGGCCATCAAACGCGTAGCCGGGGAACACCGTCTGGCCGGTAAACCACGGCGTCACGGGCTGCAGGTAGAAGTCCCGGACCACGTCCATGTAGCTGCCGATCGTCGGATCGGACTGACCGGTGCCGGTCATGATCCAGCCCTGGCCGGCCAGCAGCACCAGCTCCTGGCTGATGTCGGCGATCATCTTCTCGACCCGGGCCGCCAGCGCAGGACTCAGCAGCGACGACATACCGAGGAGGACGGCGCACAGCGCGGCCAACAAGGTCGCCCCCAGCGGATGCACTCGCTTAACCGTCATCGCAGACCTCCAGGTCAGCTCGAATATTTCATCGGTGATCAATAACCCCCACCTGACAAGATCACATTGATCTATTAGGTGGATTTCAGTGTTGACTTTCATTGAGAAAACATGCGTTGTCAAATCGACGACAATCGACCTGGCTTTTGCTGGACGGTGCCGCGCTACGCGCCGAAGAAGTTAACGAGGCTGAAGCCCGCTCCGATGAGATCCAGCAGCCCGTCCCCAGGCACCGCGGCCCCACTCAGCAGGGCGTCGGGCCCCAACACATCACCCAGGTTCAGCGCAGTGGCCAGGTCGCTCCAGCCGGTGATCAGGAACTGGTCGATGGAGTTGATCAGGTCATAGCCGACGATGGTCTGCAGAAAGTCGGTGATGCCGGTGATGGTGCTGATGTCACCGGCGGTGAGGGCACCGCCACTGGCCGCGGCCGCGACGTCGGCCCACGGGCCGACGAGGCTCTGGATCAGCGCGTTCTGGACCCCGGCCAGCATCTGTAGCGGGTCCATCCGCTCGAACAGGCCCATCACGCCGGAGCCGTCGTAGAGCCCGCCGGTCGGCGTCATGGCCCATGGACCGCCGGCCACTCCGAACGCCTGCTGGTAGGCGCTGCCGCTGATGAAGTCACCGGCTGGGATCTTGTAGAGCCCGTTGACGTCCGGGTCGCCGGCATTGCCGTAGCCCCAGTCGATGACCAGCCTGGCCCACGGTGAGAAGAAGTCGCCGAAGAACTGGCCCGCAGTGCCCCCGTTGAACATGAACTGCAGGATCGGCAGGTTCTGCGGAATCATGTAGAAGTTCGCGTCGCCGATCGTGCCGACGTTGATGGCGCTGGCCAACTGCTCTGCGGTGTAGTCCGGGTAGTACGGGTGCACGGTGACGATTCCGATGAGCGCGTTGATGACGGCAAGGATGTTGGTCGGGTCCTGCGGGAAGTTGGCCCAGCCGTCGTATTCACCGGTGTAGATGTCCGACGCGATGTGGTCGGTCGGGGTGGCGTCCAGGCTCAGCGGAATGTTGACGAACGGCAGGTGCTGGTCGTCCGGGAATTGGAAGCGATCGAGGATGCCGCCGATCGGATTGTTCGGGTCGCCGATCAGGACGACGTGCATGTTGCCCAGCTGATCCAGGGTCGGGTAACCGGCGGTGCCGGCGCCCGCGATCAGGTTGTTCATCTCGATGGTGGCGATGGCGGCGCTCTGCGAGTAGCCGAACACCGTCACGTTGTCGCCGGCCAGCAGCTGCGGCAGGATCCCCTGATTCAGCAGGCCCACCCCGGTGTTCAGGGACTGCCCGAAGTTGAGCGCCGGCTGTCCGGGGATGCACACGAACGGGCAGAACTGCTCCGGGGTGGTCAGGCCCTGGAAGGTGTAACCGGGAAACGTCGGCTGGCCGGGGAAAAGCGGCGATGACGGCTGCAGGTATCCGGCCAGGATCTGGCCCAGGTAGGGCCCGACGCTGGGATCGGGCACGCCGGTGCCGCTCATGATCCAGCCCGCATCGGCCAGCAGCCGCAGCCGGATTGCCAGCTGGTCCACGCTGTAGGCCACCGCCGAGGACAGCGCCGCCGTCAGGCCCAGTACCGCGGCGCACAGCACCGCCAGCAGCATGGCGCCCGCCGGACGCAACCGGCCAGTCGTCATCGCCACCTCCCCGGCCCCGGTTCTCCAACAGCAGCGACGCTAGCCACCCGGCGCGCACCGCCCACGCGTTCACCGCAAAACTCAGGATTCTTTAATTCGCGATGCGAAGCGCCGCCCTGCCAATCCCGGCGCTAATCCCGGCGCAATCCCGCCTTCGGGCCGCGCGGGCTACATCGTTATTCTGTGCGCCATGGCAGCTGACCTTGTACCGATCCGCCTCACGGTGACCGATGGTGACCGCTACACCCTGTGGGCGCCGAGCTGGCGCGACTCCGGTGACGAGTGGCAGGCGTTCTTGGGCAGGGACGAAGACCTGTACGGGTTCGCCACCGTGGCGGACCTGGTGGCGTTCGTACGGGTCAACGCCAACAACGACCTGGTCGACCACCCGAGCTGGTCGCAGCTTGTCCAGGCCAACGCCCACAAGCTGGACCCGGGTCGCAACCGGCAGTACGACCTGATCGCGGTCGAGGAGCTGCTGACCGCGAAGCCGACCAAGCAGTCCGTCCAGTCCCTGGCCCGTGCGTTGGAGATCGTCTCGGCGATCGGGTCGGTGTGCGACCTGACCGCGGTGACGAAGTTCTTCAACGGCAACCCCAACCTGGGCTGGCTGGCCGGCGGCGTCGACAACTTCACCGGCCGAGCCGGCCGCAAACGCTGGGAGCTGATCGCCGAGATCATCGGCCGCAACTGGGGCGGTGTGTTGACTGCCGTCGAAGAGATCATCAGCACGCCCGACGTCGACGCCGCCGCGGCGTCGCAGGCGGCCGATGAGCTGGCCGCAGAAGCCCCGGCCGAGCCGGAGCCGACCACCGAGGGCGGCCAGGACCCCGAGGACACCGGGACTGCCGAGGACGAGGACAGCGGTGACGACGAGTCGGCCACCGCGACGACCAAACGGGCCTCGGGCGACCGGCTGGTTCTGGGCGGCGACGCGAACTTCTGGACCAAGGTGGGCATCGACCCGCTTCGGATCATCACCGACAACGGGACGTTCTTCACGCTGCGCTGTTACCTCGGTGAACAGCCGGTATTCCTGGGCCGCAATGGCCGGATCAGCGTGTTCGGTTCCGAGCGAGCCCTGGCCCGCTACCTGGCCGACGAGCATGACCACGACCTGTCGGATCTGAGCACCTACGACGACATCCGGACCGCCGCCACCGACGGTTCGCTGTCGATCGAGATCACCGATGACAACGTCTACGTACTCTCCGGAATGACCGACGACCTCACCGACGGACCGGACGCGGTGGACCGTGAGCAGCTCGATCTGGCCGTCGAATTTCTGCAGGACGTGGGCACCTACGCCGAGGACGGCGTGGTCGCCGACACCCTCCAGCCGGACCGTCCGCTGGGCCGGATGGTCAGCTATGTGCTCGACCGGGAATCGGTCAATGAGCCGCAGCGTCCGTACGCTCCGGCCGTCAAGGAATGGGAGCAGCTCGAACAGTTCGTGCAGTCGCGACTGCGGCGCGAATAACGCTTTGCCGTCCTGATCGCGCCAGCACGGGTGGTAGGCGGGCGGAAGCCGCACGTAGGAAGACATGCGCAGTACTGCGGAAATTCACTGAAATTGCGGCGATCAATTACTCCAATTCATTGCCGAGTCGTCATATTCACGACTAGCATTTGGCCCGATAGCACTCGGGCCGAGCCGTGCGGTTTGCGGGGGCCTTCCAATTCGAAAGGACTACACATGCGCAAGGCAACACAGCGGGCCGCAGCAGTATCCGCCGCAGTTTTGGGAGTCGCGCTGATCGGCACGGGTTGCAGCGGCACCGCCAAGGAGAAGACCAGCGAGGCCCTGAGCTCGGCCAGCTCGGTTGCGTCCTCGGCCAGCTCGGTGATTTCGTCGGCGGTGAGCGCCCCTGAGGAAAGCGGCGCCGCCAGCTCCACGGTGATCACCGGCGCCGACGGCAAGGAGTACACCGTCTCCGGGCCGATCCTGGCCAAGCTCGACTCCCTGGACGCCGCCGCCAAGCAGGACCTGGGCGAGCCCACCGGCGCCGAGCAGAAGAACCCCGACGGCGGCATCTACCAGCAGTTCGACGGCGGCGTGATCGTTCACACCACCCGTTCGTACGTGGTGTGGGGCAAGATCCGCGACAAGTGGAACGAGCTGGGCGGTTCGCAGGGCAAGCTCGGCTACCCGACCAGCGACGAGACCACCAACGCTGACGGGTCCAAGCAGACCACCTTCGAGCACGGGGTCGTCACCTGGAAGACCGGCGACGCCGAGGCCACAGTCACCGAGCACTGACACCTGGATCGAAGGCCGGGCAATCGCCACCGCGATTGTCCGGCCTTCGCCAGTTTTCACCCGGTGTGAATCACTCGATCAGGACCGCATATTGCGGCTTGATCACTTCTTCGATGATCTGCACCCGCTGATCGAACGGGATGAACGCCGACTTCATCGCGTTCACCGTGAACCGCTGCAGATCGGCCCAGCCGTACCCGAAGGTCTCGGCCAGCACCAGCATCTCCTTGCTCATGGTGGTGTCGCTCATCAGCCGGTTATCGGTGTTAACCGTCACCCGCAGCCGAGCGCGGGCCAACAGGTCGAACGGGTGCTCGGCGATGCTGTCCACCGCCCCGGTCTGCACATTGGAGCTCGGGCACAGTTCCAACGGGACCCGCTTGTCCCGCACGATCGCCGCCAGCCTCCCCAGTCGAACCGTCCCGTCGTCGTCGACGCTGATGTCGTCGGTGATCCGCACCCCGTGCCCCAACCGGTCTGCGCCGCAGAATGCGATCGCCTCGTGGATGGAGGGCAGCCCGAACGCCTCGCCGGCGTGGATGGTGAACCGCGCGTTGTGGTCACGCATGTACTCGAACGCGTCCAGATGCCGGCTCGGCGGGTAGCCGGCCTCAGCGCCGGCGATATCGAAGCCGACCACACCCTTGTCGCGGAACCGGATGGCCAGCTCGGCGATCTCGCGGGACAGCGCGGCGTGGCGCATGGCGGTGACCAGGCAGCGCACCGTGATCTCCCGCCCGGCGGCCGCCGCATCGCGCTCACCGTCGGCGGAACCGGCCAGCACCGCATCAGTCACCTCGTCGGACGACAGTCCGCCCCCCGTGTGCAGTTCGGGCGCGGACCGCACCTCGGCGTAGACGACGGCGTCGGCAGCCAGATCCTCGACGCATTCGCGAGCGACCCGATGCAGGGCGTCGGCGGTCTGCATCACGGCCACGGTGTGGCTGAACGGTTCGAGATAACGCTCCAGTGAGCCGCTGTGGGAGCGGGTCCGGAACCAGGTCGCCAGCTCGTCGGGATCGGTCTCCGGAAGCTCGTCGTAGCCGACCTGTCCGGCGATGTCGACGACGGTGGCCGGGCGCAGGCCGCCGTCCAGGTGGTCGTGCAGCAGCGCCTTGGGGACTCCCCTGATGGTCTCCAGGCTCACCGGTGTGCTCATGGCTTCATCATGGGCTCGCCTCGATGATCAGGGGACGCGGCAGCGGCGGTGTGTCGCCGACGCAGTAGCCGCCGTGCAGCTCGGCCAGCGCGGGGGCGATTCGCTCGGGGGTGTCGGTGTACAGCGTGAACAAGGTGTCGCCGGCCGCCACGGGTTCACCTGGCCGACGGTGCATCCGCACCCCCGCACCGTGCTGCACCCGCTCCCCCGGTCTGGACCGGCCCGCGCCGAGACGCCAGGCCGCCAGGGCCACCGCCATCGCGTCGATGTGCCCCATGCGGCCACCCCGATCGGCAGTCACGGTCTCGGTGCACACCCCCACCGATAGCGGCACGCCCAGATCCCCGCCCTGGGCGGCGACCATCGCGGCGAATCGGTCCATCGCAGTGCCGTCCCGCAGGGTCTGCGCGGGGTCGACACCGTCGATCCCGGCCAGCGTCAGCATCTCCTGGGCCAGCCGCACCGTCAGCGCCACCACATCGGCCGGGCCGCCGCCGGCCAGCACCTCGAGGGCCTCGGCCACCTCGATCGCATTGCCGACCGTGCAGCCCAGCGGGGTGCTCATGTCGGTGAGCAGGGCCCGGGTGGCGACCCCGTGCGCCGCGCCCAGCCCAACCATCAGCTGGGCCAGTTCCCGGGCCTGGGCGGCGGACCGCATGAACGCGCCCGAGCCGACCTTGACGTCCAAGAGCAGGGCCCCGGTGCCCTCGGCGAGCTTCTTGCTCATCACCGAGCTGGCGATCAGCGGCAGCGATTCCACGGTGGCGGTGA
>CAXYUC010000037.1:0-29718 GCA_964292075.1 uncultured Mycolicibacter sp. | reverse complement strand
CCTGCAGACCGGCCAGCATGATGACCGTCGGCGGGGTCTTGGCGAACGCCAGCTGCCGGGTCTGTCCGCCGAGGATGCCGACGAGCTCCTCGTTGACGATCTTGACGACCTGCTGTGCCGGGTTGAGCGCACCGGAGACCTCGGCGCCCTTGGCCCGGTCCTTGATCCGGCCGATAAACGCACGCACCACCGGCAACGACACGTCGGCTTCCAGCAGGGCCAGCCGGATCTCGCGGGCGGTGGCGTCGATATCGGCGTCGGTGAGACGGCCCTTGCTGCGCAGCCCCTGCAGGGCCCCGGTCAATCGGTCGGAGAGGGATTCAAACACGCCGCCAGCCTATAGCGCGGGTCGCAGGCCAAGCAGACATCGGGCGGCCCGGGATGACGCCTGATCGCCGCCGCGAGCAAAATTCGTGGCGCGACATTTGTAACCGGGGCGTTAGATAAATTGCACAGTTAATGGCGCAATTCTTATCCGTTAAACGGCCGTTTCAGAGCTTTCACAGCCACCCTATCCCCGTTAAGGATTAGCGCTCAGCCGCTAAGAAAGCGTTACCAAGCGACTTAACCCCTCCGGTTCCTGCAATGCTTCACAGCATCGATGACCGACCCGTCGGACCATCACATTCTGGTCCGGCTTCCTGCGAGGAGGATGTATGTCGTTTGTGAAAACACTCCCCGAGTCAATGACGTACGCCGCGGGTCAACTCGCAGGTATCGGCGAAGCACTGTCCGCCCAGAACGGTGCAGCGGCCACCCCGACCACCGTCATCGCGCCGGCAGGCACCGACCCGGTATCCCAGCTGCAGGCCGCCGTGTTCGCTACCTACGGGAGCCTCTACCAGTCGATCAGTAAGCAGGCGGCGTCCGTCCACCAGCAGTTGGTTCAGGTCCTTGGGCAGAACGCCGGGGCCTATTCCTCCGCCGAGGCGACCAACGGGGCGACATCGTCGATGGACTCGGGGCTGCAGTGGTTCTTGACCAACATCCTCGGCGTCCCGTCGAGCGGCAGTGGTTCCCTGCTCTCGGGCAACCTGGCCAACATCGGCAACATCGGGGCGGGCAACTGGGCCTCCGCCGCCTCGGACCTGCTCGGTCTGGCCGGTGGCGGTCTTCTCGACTTCCCCGAAGAGATCGCCGCCGAGGGTGCCGCCGGCCTGGTGGGCTACGAAGCACCCGCGGCCATGGCCGGCGTCGGCGCGATGCCGGTGGCAGCCGGGATGGCACAGGCCACCACGGTCGGGGTCTTGTCTGCGCCGCCCACCTGGGGGACCGAGCCCGTGGCGGCCGCGACCGCTGCACCAGCCCGTTTGGCGGCCGCGACCACCAGCATGGCTCCCCCGCCCCCCACGCCCCCCATGGCGGCCGAGCGGGCAGCGATGGCTGCCGCCGGAGCCGGCGACCGCGGCGTCGGGAAGTTCGGCGCCCCACGTTATGGGGTCAAGCACACCGTCATGCCCAAGCCGACCGCCGTTTAGCAATCCGCCCCACCAACGAGAAGGGGAACACAGATATGCCTTTCGATTTCGGAGCGCTACCGCCGGAGATCGTCTCTGCGTGGATGTACAGCGGGGCCGGTTCCGGACCGCTGATGTCAGCCGCCTCGTCGTGGGGCAGCTTGGCCGCAGAGCTGGAGGCATCGGCCACGTCGGCCCAGTTGGTACTCTCCGAGTTGGTCGGCGAAGACTGGACGGGGCCGGCCTCAGCGGCCATGACCAGCGCAGTCTCGCCCTATCTCTCGTGGCTGACCACCACTTCGGCGGCCGCCCACCAGGCCAGTTCGCAGGCGATGGCTTCGGCAGGAGCATTCGAGGCCGCCCGTGCGGCGGTGGTGTCGCCAGCGATCATCGCCGCCAACCGGGCCCAGCTGGCGACCCTGGTTGCGTCGAACTTCCTGGGCGTGAACACCCCGGCGATCCTGGCCACCGAAGCCCACTACATGCAAATGTGGGCGCAGGACACCCTGGCCATGTTCGGCTACAGCACCTCGTCGTCCAGTGCCGCACAGTTGTCGCCGATGCCTCCGGCGCCGCAGGCCACGACCCCCGCCGGGTCGGGGCCGGCCACCGGTGGCAGTGCGGCCGGGGGGCTCCAGCAGGGGTTGGCCGATGCCCTCACGTCTCTGCAGGGGGCGCTGCAGACGTTAGCGTCACCGCTAGCATCCGGGAACGCACTCGACCTCTTTCTCGGCACCCCATTGTTCTCGAATGCCATCAACGGAGGGGTGAACACCGCGGCGTGGTTCGTCTGCAACGCCATCCCGACGGCCGTATCGCTGGGTCACACGCTGGCCTTGGCAGGCCCGGCCAGCCTGGCATCCGACGTTGCCGGCGTCGACGGCCTTGCGGCCGGACTGGGCACGGGGGTCTTGGCGGGCATGACACAACCGGTCGGTGCGGTGGCTGCCGCCGGAACGCCGGTCCTGGCAGGAATGGGCCAGGCATCCACCATCGGCGGGATGTCGGTACCGGCCGGCTGGTCGGCCGCGGCGGGCACGCAGGTCGCGGCATCGACGGGCTCGGGCTGGACAGTTGCCGCCGAAGAGACAGCCGGCATGCACGCCGTGCCGGCCGGAATGGGACCGGTAGGCGCAGGTGGCCGCGGTGGCCTCGGCTCCGGGGGCGGCCCCCGCTACGGCTTCCGGCCTACGGTAATGCCGAAACAGGTGCTGGTATGAAGCCGGGTGCGCCCTCTTGGTCGCTGGCGATGGCGGGAGCCCCGTCGAGCCGCGCCTCAGGAGGGCGCACCGCATGCCTCCTCCGGTCACCGGGGCAGGTGCGGCCCCGGATACAGCCACAGTTGAGGCCGATGATGCAGGCTTGCGGATTGGCAGGCGTTACACCCGGCACGGGGATCCCGCCGCCCACAGAGATTGGCGCCGCCTGCGCAATTCCGGCCGTGCCGGCTCCGGCGAGCCCGACTACCAAAGCTGCGCCTGCCGTACTCAACAGCGTGGCCGACACCCTGACGAAATGTCTCATCGCAATCCCTATGTTTCGTCCGTGTTTCGTCCCCCTCACACAAGGTAGTTCCCGTTTCTGGCATCCATCTGAATCTTCCTGGTATCTATCTGAGTCTCTGCAGCTCATTACCCCCAGGCATGCGGACGATCTCGCGGGAAGACCGCTACTCCGGACCGTCTATATCGCCTGACGGCCTAAGTCTGTGGATAACAATTCCGATCGAATGGCAGAAATCTAACCTTTTGCTGCCCTAATCCGGGCCGTACCCAAGATTGCGGGCCACGCGTCTCGACCACGACTCATTTCAAAGGGGTAATTCCGCGCCACAAAGAAGAAAATAACAACGACGGGGACGAGCCCACCCCGACCATGGGCGCGCGCGGCCAGCAAACCTTCTAATTCCGCGGTTATCACGCCCGCAGCGCTGACATCCCGCGCCTCGGCGACTCGTTGATGGCGGCCCGCAGTACGGCGTCGACGCGCTGGCTGATCGTGTGTGCCGCATCGAAGAGCCTGGCCGCCAGGTCGTAGCTGTCCGCGAGCCCCAACGCGGCACTGACTTCGTCGGCGTATTGGGGCGACAGCAGATCATGGCCGCGCCCGCCGGCCCGGTGCAGTTCGGTACGGACGTCCAGCACCGTGCGGTAGGCACCACGCAACGAACTCCCGTGGTCATCCGGTCGACGCTTGGTCCAATCGCCGCAGGCATGGGCCACCGCCAGCGCATCGAGCAGTTGAACATCGCGTAGGCCGCCGCGGCCACATTTCAGATCGGGTTCGGCGCTTCCGGCTATCTCCCCGCTGCGCTGCCACCGGGCGTGCGTCACATCGACGAGTTCGCCGTAGCGGATGCCGATTCCGTGGCGCCATTGCTCCCGAACGCCGGCGATCAGACGAGCTGAGAGCCGCTCATCGCCCGCGATATGACGCGCGTCCAGCATGCCAAGGGCGGCAAGGATATCGGACGTGGCGACCCGCAACGCCTGCGGAATCGTGCGTACGCTGTGATCGAGACGAACATTGGCGTCCCACAACGGATACCACAGCGATTCGGCCGTTCGCCCCACGACATCGGCCGGCATGTCGTCGTGCACCAGCAGCAGGTCCAAATCGGAGTGCGGAAGAAGCTCGCGCCGGCCCAGGGACCCGGTTGCCACTACGGCGAAGCCACTGCCGGCGACGATCCCGATCTCGCTCGTCTTGGCGACCAGCCATGACTCGTGCACCCGGCGCCACACTGCCCGCAGCGCGGCCGAATCCCATTGTTCCGACGTGGCGCAGCGCAATGCCGCTCGAACAGCAGCCAAGTCCGTTGCCGCGCAACTACGGCGATGCTGCTCAGGGCTCGCGGTCGCCCCGCTGCGGTTCATGGCGGTCTATATCGACTCGGGTCGCGCTACCGACTCATACCGCGTCGGGGCCGCGTTCGCCCGTGCGCACCCGGACCACGGACTCGACCGCGCTGACCCACACCTTGCCGTCGCCGATCTTGCCGGTATGTGCCGCCCGCACGATGATCTCGACGATCTTGTCCACTGCGAAGTCGTCGACCAGCACCTCGATCCGCACTTTAGGAACGAAGTCGATCGAATACTCGGCACCCCGGTAGACCTCGGTGTGGCCTTTCTGCCGCCCGTATCCCTGGACATCACTGACCGTCATCCCCAGGACTCCGGCCTCTTCCAAGCCAGTCTTGATGTCCTCCAACGTAAACGGCTTCACGATCGCGGTGATCAACTTCATCTTCTCTCCTGTCTTCAGCCGAGTAAGCAAGAACAGCACTGCCGGTACTCACGAGGTCGTATCCGCTTTGGAGGTGCTCGGCCTCATCGATGCCCGACGCTTCATCCTCGGCGTCCAGTCGCAGCCCGATGGTGTATTTGAGGATCAAGGCCAAGATCGCCGTTCCGACAGCCGAGTACAGCGCAACGCTGGACGCGCCGATGAGTTGGCGCCACAGCTGATCGAAACCGCCGCCGTAGAACAAGCCGGGCGACACGCCGGACGCACCGTCGATCGCGGCGGTGGTCGGCGCCGCGACCAGACCCACCAGCAGGGTTCCGACGAGCCCGCCGACCAGGTGCACTCCCACAACATCAAGCGAATCATCAAATCCAAGACGGTATTTCAGACCCACTGCCAGTGCGCAGGCGACGCCGGCAACCGCACCGATAACCAGCGCGCCCACAACATCGACTGACGCGCACGCCGGCGTGATCGCGACCAGCCCGGCCACGATGCCCGATGCCGCGCCCAATGAGGTGGCATGGCCGTCGCGGATCCGCTCGGCAAGCAGCCAGCCCAGCATCGCGGCGGCTGTCGCGACCGTCGTGGTGATGAAGGTCGAGCCGGCAACACCGTTGGCGCTCACCGCCGAACCCGCGTTGAATCCGTACCACCCGAACCACAACAGGCCTGCCCCGAGCATCACCAACGGCAGATTGTGCGGCCGCATCGGAAGGGTCGGCCATCCTTGGCGCTTGCCGAGGATGATCGCCAGCACCAGAGCGGCCATACCCGCGTTGATGTGGACCGCGGTGCCGCCCGCAAAGTCGATCGCGTGGAGCTTGTTGGCGATCCAACCGCCGCGCGGGGCGGTGCTGTCGTCAAATGCAAACACCCAGTGGGCGACAGGGAAATACACGACGCTTACCCACAGTGCCGAGAACACCAGCCAACTGCCGAACTTCATCCGATCGGCCACCGCTCCGGAGATCAACGCGACCGTGATGATCGCGAACATCATCTGGAAGCCCACGAAAACGGTCGCCGGCACCGTGCCCACCAGCGGAATCTCGACCGCAGGCGTACCGGTGGCCGGATCGGCGGCGACCGCATTGACCCCGATCAGACCCTTCAATCCCCAATAATCAGTGGGGTTTCCCGCAATATTGCCGACATCATCGCCGAACGCGAGCGAGAAACCGTAGAGCACCCAGAGCACGGTCACCACACCCATGGCGCTGATGCTCATCATGATCATGTTCAAGACACTCTTGACCCGAACCATGCCGCCATAGAAAAACGCCAAACCTGGTGTCATCAAAAGCACCAGCGCGGCGCTGGTCAGCATCCAGGCTGTATCGCCGGTGTCGGGCACCCCCATCGTCGGGAATTGATCCATGCACCAAACCTCCTCCGCCGCGACCGGTTACGAGATGAACCAGGCTGGTCATAACCATGCGCAACAGTTGTTTCGGCGGAAGCGCCGCTCCGTTGCAGATGTGTGACCAGCTGCTCACAGCGGTGGGCCAGGAAGAGGGCAGGAAGGGGCCCGCCATGTCATCGGCCTGGCTACGCGCCAGCGTTAGGGACGTACGCCGGGTGCGCCCCCGGCGCCCCCGGCACCACCGGTGCCCTCGACGCTGGACTCGCCCGGCTTGCCCGCACCACCGGTAGCCCCTCCGGTGGACCCACCCTTGCCGCCATCGCCGCCATCACCGCCGACGCCCAGAGAACCGTTCCCGCCGGCACCACCGTTACCGCCGCTGCCGCCGGAACTCCCGCTCTGGTCGGCTGCTGCGCCGCCGTTGCCACCGTCACCGCCGTCAGCGCCGACCTGCCCGCTGCCGCCGGCACCGCCGACTCCCCCGGCACCGCCGTTCCCGCCGGTTGTTCCCACGCCGCCAGCTCCGCCCGCGCCGCCGTTGCCACCGTGGCCTCCGGCGCCAAACGGGTTGGTCACACCGGCGCCACCCGCACCACCGGCGCCACCGTCGCCGTCGTCACCGGCCTGCCCGACCGCGCCGATCCATCCGACACCGACACCGGCGGCACCGCCTTGGCCGCCGTCTCCGCCGTCGCCGCGGTTCCCCCCGTGGGCCTGACTGCCGGTGCCGGCCCCGCCGGCCGCCCCCACCCCACCGACACCACCGGCGCCGCCGTCACCGCTGAACCCCAAGAGCCACCCCGCGTTACCGCCGACGCCGCCATTGCCGCCGGCGCTACCGTTCAATGCGGTCACATCGGGACCGTTGACACCGGCCCAACCGGAGCCACCGCGCCCACCGGTTCCGCCGAATCCCCAACCGGCCAGGGCATCGCCACCCGCACCGCCGTTGCCCGCGGCGTGTGTCAGCAACGACGTGCCGTCGAAGGTGTCATGGAAACCGGTACCGCCCTGACCGCCCACACCACCGTCGCCGAACCCCAATCCGCCAGTACCTCCCTGGCCACCCGCGCCGGCCTCGATCACCACGCCGCCCGCACCGACGTAGGCGGCGGCGCCCTGACCGCCCGCACCACCGTTGCCGAACAATCCGGCGTCGCCGCCGTCACCGCCCACGCCGCCGTTGACCCCGGCGACGCCGGCCGCACCCTCGCCGCCGTCACCGAACAGGAACCCGCCGTCGCCAAGGTTTCCCAACCCGAGCCAGCCGAACAACGAGTTATTGGTGCCGTCAAAGCCGTCGACACCGTCGCCGATCAGGTACCGGCCGAACGTCATCACCCAGGGGGCGTTGATCAGGTCGACCAGCAACTGGCTGCCGGCGTTGTGCAGGAAGCTCTCCAGAGCGTCGTGGATCGGGAGATAGAAGTCGTCCTGATACAGCTGAGCCCAGTCGGCCGGCACAGGCGCGTTGGCATCGACGCTGCCGAGACTGCTCGGGTCGAAGCTGGCCACACCGATATCGCCGAGGCCTACACCGCCCGGGTTCACCTCGGCCGTGTCGAACCAGGTTCCCGGATCCAGGAAGTCGAAATCCGCCTGGGCCGACGGCGGCGTCACCAGAGACGCCAAAGCGAGCGTCAACGCCGCCGCTGCACCGCCGATAGCGCGACTCGAATGACCGGTTGCGCGACGACCACGGTGCCCGGCACTGCGGCGAAGACGACGATTCATTGCGATTGGCCTTTCTACGACTAATCAGAATTGACGGGCCATGCCGACTTAGCCGGCAGTGATCGTGTCGAGGCCGAGGAAATCGCCGATCCAGGACAGATCCGGATGCCCAGCCACAAGGGACTCGAGGGAGTTCAGGAACCCCGAAGAGTCGCCGGGGTCGGTGGCCGTCGCGGAGCCCCCGAACAGCGGGCTGGGCTCCTGGATATCGAAAAAGATGCGCAGCGCTGCGGTCCACAGCGTCGAGAACGGCTCCTGCTCCATAAACGACCCAAATACGTAGTTCGCCGGGTCCTGCAGGTCACGAATCGCGGCCTGAACACCCTGAGACCAGGCGTCGCTCAGCGCGGCGCCGACCTCGTCCCAACTGATGTTGCTGGGCAACAGCTCGAAGCTGAACGAAGTGAGCATATTGGCCGGTCCCTGGTTCCAGCCTTCGGTGAGGCTGCCGTAGCCGAGGTTGACCAGGATGCGCATACTCGGTTCCAACAGGTCGGCCAGCGGGTTGCCCCAGACCGGGTTCACCCGCAGCAGATCCAGCAGCGGCAGCGTCGCACTGGGGATCATGTAGTAATTGGTGAGACTATCTTCCGGAGTTGTTTCCAACTGAATGGCGTTGGCAATGTCATCGGCACTGAGCCCTAAATATGAGTCATGCATCAAAACCAGACCCACAATGGCATTGAGGTCTGCCAGCAGGTTCAACGGGTAACGCGGAAAGTCGGCAAAGCCGTCATATTCCATGGTGTAGACGTCGGTGGTGAAATAGTCCGGGGTTGGATGCCCGAGGGTCAGTCCGTTCCAAAAGGAGAGATCTCCGCCCCAGAAGTTCAGCAGCTCGACCAGACCACCGTTCGGGTTCGCGGCATTACCGACCAGCACGAAATGAACGTCCTGGGCCCCGACACCGTCGTAGTGCAGCTGTTCCATCGTCATCGACGACATCGCCGAGCTCTGCGAGTAGCCGAAGACGTACACCGGATTGTCGGCGCTCACTCCTCCGCCGGCGATCTGCTTCTCGATCGCATCGGCCAGGAGCTGGGCGCCGACCGCTTCGGAGACGTTACCCGGGTAGTACAGCTGCGGCGTGAACAGCGACTCGGCAGTCCCGGTAAAGCCGTGCGACTGGAGGTAGAGCAGGTTGGCGGCGTTGACGTAACCCTCCGACGGCAACGGAATACCGCTGCCGCCCATGACGAACGCGACGTCACCCGCGGCCAGCGCTACGTCCCGTGACACGGCGGCCGAGGACCGGGCGCACAGCGGCGACGCCGTGGCAAGCCCTGCCACACCGGCGACGACCACGAGAACGCTTACGACAGCGAGAACTACGCGACCGCAGCGGGGCGAACGTCCCCCCTGCGGACCGGTCATCGCAACGACACCAGCCATGGAAACCCCTTGAAATGCACCGCGGACCGCGGAACCCCACCCGAAATTAGATCACCCGCAACCGTTTTAGTCATTAGTTCTGCGGAAAGCCGACCAGATTGACATAACTGTGCTTATTGGGGCGCGATAAAATCGGCCTTTCGCCTTCCCCGAATCGCGGGGCGGAACACCGTCCAAGTAAAGTGCCCTTCGTGGATATTAATGGAGCAAGCGCGATCGTCACCGGTGGCGCATCAGGAATCGGCGCGGCCACAGCCCGCCAGTTGGCCGACAGGGGCGCACGGGTCGTCGTCGCCGACCTGCAGGCGGACAAGGGTGAGGCCCTGGCCCACGAGATCGGCGGCGTGTTCGTGTCCGTCGACGTGACCAGCACCGAGCAGATCATCGACGCGGTCAACACCGCGACGGACCTGGGCCCGCTGCGGGCGCTGGTGAACTCGGCCGGTATCGGCTGGGCTCAGCGCACTATCGGCAAGGACGGCGAGTTCGAGTCGGCGCACAACCTGGACCTGTACAAGAAGGTGCTTGCCATCAACCTGGTCGGCACCTTCGACTGCATCCGGATCGCGGCCACCGCGATGAGCCGCAACGAGCTGACCGACACCGGCGAGCGGGGCGCAATCGTCAACATGACCAGTGTTGCGGCCTTCGACGGCCAGATCGGCCAGGCCGCCTACTCGTCGTCCAAGGGCGGCGTCGTGGGCCTGACCCTGCCGGTGGCCCGCGACCTGTCGGCGGCGGGCATCCGCGTCAACACCGTGGCCCCCGGACTCATCGACACCCCGATCTACGGCGAGGGCGAGGCCTCGGAGGCCTTCAAAGCCAAGCTCGGTGAGTCCGTGCTGTTCCCGCACCGGCTCGGCAAGCCCGAAGAGCTGGCATCGATGGTGGTGGAGCTGCTCACCAACTCCTACATGAATGCCGAAGTCGTCCGCGTGGACGGCGGCATCCGGATGCCACCGAAGTAGCTTTCGTAACCGAGGTTGAGATTGCGTCCAGGGTCGCGAACACCGCGAAATGTGCAGCCCTAGGCGCAATCTCAGCACCCAAGCGAGCGGCCGGGGCGTTGCCGCCTCGGGCTATCCGGTCAGCCCGCGTTGCGCGCCAGGTTGATGGCGTAGTCGCTGACGAAATGTCCCGCGGCGGGTTCGCCGGAACCGCAGCTGCCGTCGGACTCCCCGACCCGCTTGACCCACAGGTAGGCGTCGGCATGCTGCCCGGCGGTGTTGGCGGTCGGCGGCGTGCCCAGGGCCCGCCCGCTGGGATTGCACCAGCTGTAGGGGTCGCCTTCCGCGGGACCGGCGCCGTTGCGCGACGTGTCGATCACGTAGTGCGCGCCGCCGGTCATCCCCGAGATCTCTTCGCCGTAGCCGGTTTCTTCTTCGGTCGTGAAGTAGTTCGTGCTGTTCAGGGCGAAACCCCGCGCGCGCCCCACGCCGGCCTGGTTGAGCCGGTTGGCCATCTCGCCGGCGCTGACCCACCGCGAGTGCCCGGCGTCGACGTAGACAGCCGTGGCCGGGTTACGGCCCAACGTATCGACGGCGTAGCTGATCAGATCGACGCGCTCCTGACGTTGGCCACCGGAGAGGCAGTCGCCCACCGCCAGCGCGTCGGGCTCGAGGCCGATCGCGGCCGGGTTGCCGCCGATCCCGTCGGCGACGCTGTCGATCCAGGCGCGGTAGGACGCACCGGACGAGAATCCGCCCGCGGCGTAGCTGCCACAGTCACGGTGCGGGATGCCGAAGCGCACCAGGCCGCGCAGGCGGCGGCCCCCCGCGCCCGCGCGGGTAGGCCGGGCCACCGTCGAGCCGACAGATCCCACCCCGAACGCCTGGTCCAGCCAGTACGCCTGCGGAGTGTTGGCTACCCGCGCCAGCTCGGCGCTGTCCGGCTGCGCGTTGGAGGCGTGCATCGCCTTCGAGATGGGATCGACATAGAAGGGCATGCCGCCCAGCGGGTTCCCGTCATCGGCCAGGGCCGGAGGCGCTCCGACCAGGGCCGCAGCGGCAAGGAGGGGGGTGAGGCAGCGCGCGACTGTGCCAAAAAGTGAGGGGGTCACAGGCAAAAATTACCTCATGACCAACCCGAGGTGACAAGATGGTCACGGATCGCTTAGCCGAGCAGCGCGTCGACGAACGCGCCCGGCTCGAACGGAGCCAGGTCGTCGGGCCCCTCACCGAGCCCCACCAGCTTGACCGGCACTCCCAGCTCCTGCTGCACCCGGAAGACGATCCCGCCTTTGGCGGTTCCATCCAGCTTGGTCAGCACCACCCCGGTGATGGCGACGACGTCGGCGAACACCCGGGCTTGGGCCAGGCCGTTCTGCCCGATGGTGGCGTCGAGGACCAACAGCACCTCATCCACCGACGCCCGGCGCTCCACCACCCGCTTGACCTTGCCGAGCTCGTCCATCAGACCGGTCTTGGTGTGCAGCCGTCCCGCGGTGTCGATGACCACCACGTCGACACCATCGACTATGCCCTTGTCGACGGCGTCGAATGCCACCGACGCCGGATCGGCGCCCTCGGCACCGCGCACCACCTCGGCGCCCACCCGCGCCGCCCAAGTCTGCAGCTGGTCGGCCGCGGCGGCCCGGAACGTGTCGGCCGCCCCCAGCACCACGCGCCGGCCGTCGGCCACCAGCACCCGCGCCAGTTTCCCGACGGTGGTGGTCTTGCCGGTGCCGTTGACGCCGACCACCAGCAGCACCGACGGATGGTCGTCGTGCGGCAAGGCCCGAATGGAGCGCTCCAGGCCGGGCTGCAGCTCGCCGATGAGCACCTCGCGCAGCACCGCGCGGGCCTCGGCTTCGGTGTGCACCTGGCCGCCGGCCACCCGTCCACGCAACTGATTCACCACCGATTCGGTGACCACCGGGCCCAGGTCGGCCACCAGCAGGGTGTCCTCGACGTCCTGCCAGGAGTCGTCGTCGAGGTCCCCACCGCCCAGCAACCCGAGCATGCTGCGGCCCAACGCGTTCTGCGACTTGGCCAACCGACCGCGCAACCGGTCCATCCGGCCTTCTACCGGCTCGATGGCCTCGACAACCGGCTGCGCTTCGGGCAGTTCGACGTCAGTGATGGTGCGCCGGGGCGCGTCACGTGGAATGGTCGCGTCGTCGCCGATGACGGGGGCTGGTGGCTCCGACGTGTCAGTGCGGCTGAAGGTGATCCCCGAGGAGGCGGTGTAGCCGCCGGAGCGGTCCAGGCTCTCACGCTGCGGCGCCGACAGGCTGATACGCCGCCGCCGTTGACGTAGCAGGCCGAAGACCAGTGCGGCAATGACGACGAGTGCGGCGGCGACCGCTAGGGCAATCCAGAGACCTTCAGACACTCGGCCATTGTTTCAGGGGCTCGATGGGCATGGGTTGTCGGTGGGTTCGGGCAGACTCCGGCCAGCACAGCAGCACGTAAAATCAGCAGCTATTCGAGCTCTCACCGGCCGAAGGGAAGCGCACCGTGTCCGAACTCGCAGATTTGCCGCCCGGCTCGATCGGGCTGGAGCAGTGGGACGCACTTGAGGTCGCCCACACCCGCCGATGGGAGCTCAGTGAGGGGAACCTCATCATGTCGCCACGCCCCCAGGCACCGCACCAGCGCATTTCCAAGCGTCTTGTCCATCTCCTCGACGAGCATCTAACCGGTGGGCTGGAGGTGCTTCCCGAAATGGAAGTGACGACAAGCGCATCATTCCCACCGAGCGTGCGGCATCCCGACATCGTGGTGGCTTCCAGTCGAGCCTTCGACCACGCTTCCACCCGGGTTCCCGCCGCCGACGTCGTGCTCGTCGTCGAGATCGTGTCGCCGGGCTCGCGGGGAATGGACCACGTCATGAAGCTCTACGAGTACGCCAAGGCGGGCATCGAGCACTACTGGATCGTCGACCTTGAGGCGCCGCCGCCCGGTGAATGCTTCCTGGCCTACCGGCTCGACGGCGACGTGTACCGGCCGGTCGCGGTACTGAATGGCCACCGGGTGCACACCCGCCAACCAGTCGAGCTGGACTTCGCCCTGGCCGAACTGACCCGTCGCTAGCCCGGGCTGGCGACCAGCTCCTCGCCCCGGATGCGTTGGGAGATCACCGCGGTGATCCCGTCGCCCTGCATGGTCACCCCGTACAGCGCGTCGGCGACTTCCATCGTCGGCTTCTGGTGGGTGATGACGATCAGCTGCGAGCGGGCCCGCAGCATCTCGAACAGCGCCAGCAGCCGACGCAGGTTGGTGTCGTCCAGCGCGGCCTCGACCTCGTCCATGATGTAGAACGGCGACGGGCGGGCCCGGAAAATCGCGACCAGCATGGCGATGGCCGTCAGCGACTTCTCCCCGCCGGACAGCAGCGACAGCCGCTTGACCTTCTTGCCGGGCGGACGGGCTTCGACGTCCACGCCAGTGGTCAGCATGTCGTTCGGGTCGGTCAGCAGCAGCCGGCCTTCCCCGCCGGGGAACAGCGCCGCGAACACCTCGGTGAACTCGCGCTCCACGTCGACGTAGGCGTCGGTGAAGACCTGCAGGATGCGCGCGTCGACCTCGGAGACCACGTCGAGGAGGTCTTTGCGGGCCGCCTTGACGTCCTCCAGCTGAGTCGACAAGAAGTTGTAGCGCTCCTCGAGCGCCGCGAACTCCTCGAGTGCCAGGGGGTTGACCCGGCCCAATTCGGCCAGCTCGCGTTCGGCGCGTTTGGCCCGGCGCTCCTGGGTGGCGCGATCGAACGGCATTGGGGCCGGCGCGGTCACCAGCTCGCCACGATCGCGGGCCTGCTCGAATTCGGCGATCTCCAGTTCGGTCGGCGGCAGCGCGACGTCCGGACCGTATTCGGCGATCAGGTCTGCCGAGCTCATCCCGAACTGTTCCAGCACGGTCTGCTCGAGTTGCTCGATGCGCAGTGCAGCCTGCGCCTTGGCGACTTCATCGCGGTGCAGCGACTCGGTGAGCGCGGTGAGCCGGGTGCTCAGGGAGTTCACCTCGTCACGGACCGCGACCATCGCGGCGGCCCGCTGCTGGCGTTCACCGGCCAGCCCATCACGGATCCGCGCCGCCGCGATCACCACATGTTGCAGGCGCTGCGCCAGCGAGCTGCCGGCCTCGGCCACCGCTGCCGCCGTGGTCGCCGCGCGTGCCCGCGCGGCGCGGGCCTGCTCGGCACGTACCCGCGCCTCGCGTTCGGCCGCCGCCGCCCGGCGCAGCGAGTCCGCCTTCCCGCGGACCGCGTTGGCGCGTTCTTCGGCGGTACGCACCGCCAGCCTGGCCTCCACCTCGACGCTGCGCGCCGCCTCCGCTGCCCCCGCGATCTGCTGGCGATCCACCGGTTCGACGGCCGTGGTCGGCTGATCCTCTTCGGCGTTGCGCAGCCGGGCTTCCAGTTCACCTAGCTCGGTGACGGTCTGCGCCCGGCCGGCCTCCAGCTCGTCACGCTCGCGCAGCCGGCGGCGCCACTCGGTCTGGGCGGCGCGGGCCTCGTGCCCCAGACGGCCCAGCTGCTCATGGGTTGCGGCGATGGCGGCGTCGGACTCATTGAGCGCGGCCAACGCCTGCTCGGCGACGTCCCGGCGTGCGGATTGCTCGGCCAGTGCACCGGCGAGGGCCGCACCCAGTTCGCCGACCTGCGTCTCGGCGGCACTCAGCTCGGCGCGGGCCTTGTCGATCTCGCTGTTGATCTCCAGGGTGGACGGCTTACGATCCGAACCGCCGCTAATCCAGCCCGCACCGACCAGGTCACCGTCGAGGGTCACCGCGCGCACCCCGGGGCGCGCAGCCACCAGATCCAGCGCCTCGTGCAGGTCGGCGACCACCACAACCGCCGACAACATGGCCGTCATCGCGCCGCGCAACTTCTCGGGGGCCTCGATCAACTCCAGGGCCCACTGCGCTCCGTCCGGCAGCGCCGTCTGCTGTTCGGTTGCCGGCAGCGGCCAGTCCCCCAGCACGATCGCTGCCCGGCCACCGTCGGCGGTCTTGAGCGCGTTCAGCGCCGAGCGGGCCGCGCCGGCGTTCTCCGCGGCCAGCGCGTCGGCTGCGGACCCGAGCACCGCGGCCAGCGCCGCCTCATACCCCGAGCGCACCTTAACCAGCTTCGCGATCGACCCGAACAGCCCGGAACCGCTGTGGTTCGCCGCGAGCCAGGCGGCCCCGTCCCGGCGCTCCAGTCCCATCGACAACGCCTCGATGCGGGCATGCAACGAAGCCACCTGCCGTTCGGCGGCGCGCTCGGCCGCCTGCAGTTCGGCGACGCGCTCATCTGCCAGCTGCAAGGTGGCCACGGTCCGCTCGTGGTGCTCGTCCAGGCCGACCTCGCCCTGATCGAGCTCGGAGACCTTGCCCTGAACCGTCTCGAACTCCGCCTGCGCGGCTTGAGCCCGCCCGGCAGCCTCCTCGATGCGCGTCGACAACTGCCCGACATGACTGTCGATCGACTCGACCCGAGCCCGAATCGTCTCCACCTGACCGGTCAACCGGGCCAGACCCTCACGCCGGTCGGCTTCGGCACGGACCGCGGCCAGATGCGCCTTCTCCGCCTCAGTGCTGCGACGCTCCCGTTCGGCCAGCTCGGCGCGGGCCGCCTCCAGCCGGATCCCGGCCTCGGCCAGTTCGGCCAGCAGTTGCTGCTCGGCCGCCGCCACCTGCTCGGCCTCGGCTTCCAGTGCGTCGGGGTCAACGCCGGCGGTGGTGATCGGCTCCTCGTCGAGATGATGTGCGCGTTCGCTGGCGATGCGCACCGTGGCGCTGACCCGCTCGGCCAGTGCGGACAGCGCGAACCAGGTCTGCTGGGCGCCCTCGGCGCGCTGGGTCAAACTGCCGACCGCGGACTCGTGAGCGGTCAGTTCGTCGGCAGCCCCCGCAAGGCGCTCGGTGATCTGGTCGTGTTCGCGGCGCAGCGTCGCCTCGGCGTCGGTTGTTCCGGCGAACTCAGCCTGCCGCGACACCAGGTCATCGGCGGTCAACCGCAGTTTGGCGTCACGCAGGTCGGCTTGGATGGTGGCCGCTCGCCGTGCGACTTCGGCCTGGCGGCCCAGCGGCTTGAGCTGGCGGCGCAGCTCGGTTGTCAGGTCGGTCAGGCGGGCCAGGTTGGCCGCCATCGCGTCCAGCTTGCGGACCGCCTTCTCCTTGCGCTTACGGTGCTTGAGCACCCCGGCGGCCTCTTCGATGAACGCCCGGCGGTCCTCGGGCCGCGACTCCAGGATCTGCGCCAGCCGGCCCTGGCCGACGATGACATGCATCTCACGACCGATGCCGGAGTCGCTCAACAGCTCCTGGACATCCATCAACCGGCAGCTCGCGCCGTTGATCTCGTACTCGCTGGCTCCGTCGCGGAACATCCGCCGGGTGATCGACACCTCGGCGTACTCGATCGGCAGCGCATTGTCGGAGTTGTCGATGGTGACGGTGACCTCGGCGCGACCAAGCGGGGCGCGCGAAGAGGTGCCGGCGAAGATGACGTCTTCCATCTTGCCGCCGCGCAGGGTCTTGGCGCTGTGCTCCCCCATCACCCAGGCCAGCGCGTCGACAACGTTGGACTTGCCCGAACCATTGGGTCCGACGACAGCGGTGATGCCCGGTTCGAAACGCAGAGTCGTCGGCGCGGCGAAGGACTTGAAGCCCTTCAGCGTCAGACTCTTGAGGTGCACGGGGTGTGAGACTACCGGGCTAGCGTTCGGCGAATCCGTCGATCGGGTCCCCGGCGTCCGTCCAGTCGGCGACGACGGTGTCCACCCGGCCCGGCGTGGTGCCACCCTGCAGCAGCTCAAGCAGGCGTTGGCAGTTCGCGCGGGGGCCCTGAGCGACGACGTGGACACGGCCGCCCGGCCGGTTGGCGGCGTAGCCCGTCAGGCCCAACTCGAGTGCCCGCGACCGCGTCCACCACCGGAATCCGACGCCCTGGACGTGGCCGTGCACCCAGGCGGACAAGCGGACGTCAGGAGCGGTCACCGGAGTCGATCTCGAAGCGCACCTCGGTACCGGATTTCAGGGTGCGCCCCACCGTGCAGACCTGATCGACGGCGCGGTGCACCACGGTCAGAAGCCGCTGTTTGTCCGCGTCATCCAAACCCGGGTCCAGGCTCGACAGGTCCAGCTTGAGGACCTCTTCCAGCAGCGGATAGCGCTCCTGCTCCCGATCGGCGAGACCCGAGACTTCGATGGTGGCCTGGTAGTCGTCGCCGAGCCGGCGGGCCAACGGGGCGTCACTGGACATTCCGCTGCAGGCGGCCAGCGCGATCTTCAGCAGCTCCCCGGGGGTGAAGACGCCGGGGACGTCTTCACTGCCGACCAGCACCTGCGCGCCCCTCGAACTGCGTCCGGTGTAGCGGCGGGTTCCGGTTCGTTCCACCCATAATTCCGTCATGGGGACATCTTGGCAGTCCCAGCCGTGACAGCACCGAACATGCGCTCGGCGTGAGGAAGCGGATGCCGCTAGGCCGATGGCGGTGACCCGCTAGTTCAGTCGGCTACCGCCGCAGCAGGCTTTCTGCCGTACTGGCGCTCCATCATGGCCGTGTCGCCGTACACCTGCACCCGCACTGTCTTGCCGTTACGCAGGGTGTAGACCTCGGCACTGTGGCCCCGTTCGCCGCCGATCGCCGCCTCGCTGAGTACGACGACGGTCTCGCCGTCGGCCAGGAAGCGCTGCGGAGTGATCGCCGGCGACTTCCGCCCCAACTGCATCAGGAACTCCATGAGCTCTGCTTTGCCGCGGTAGGTTCCGCTGATCGCACTGTCGCCGGGTTGCACCCATTCGATGTCGTCATCGAAGAGCGCCATCAAGGTTTCGCTGTCGCCGGAGGCGAACGCCTGGTAGCCGTTGCGCACCAGCGTGATGTTCTGCTCGGACATCTTTCGGTTCCTCTCGTAGGTATTCTCTTGCGCCCGGCCCGCTTTCACGTATCAGAGCCGGAACATCTCACGCGCCATCCGCGCGGTTTCCAGATAGGGCGATTCACGTCGCAGATGACGGCCCACCGGTTCGATTCGCCGCCTGCCGTGGACGTGTTCGGCGACGGCCAATGCGGTGGCAACCAGCCGATGAGTGCGCCGTCGCAGATGATGTGCGGCATCGCCCACGACATCGCGAAGTTCGCCGACCGGCAGAGGTAGCGGCATCCAGTGCTTGATGACCAATTGCGCCATGACCGTTGCCTCCTCACGACTGCGGTGGTTCGGCGTGAATCACCGGCAAGGCATTCCTAAGGCAAGCACCGACGTCGCGAAATTGCCTCATCCCAATGGATGAGATCCGGGTAAACTTTTGCGGCAAGAAGACAGGTGTCTTCCCATCCCTTCGCAACCGGGAGCATGCCGAATGTCGAGGCCTACAAACGGATTCAGGGCCGACGATGAGCACGACCGATGAATTCTCACAACTGATCTCTCGTATTTACTCCGCGGTGCTGGTGGCCGACGAGTGGGATCCCACCATGGCCGCCATCGCCGACGCCTTCACAGCGCACACCGCGTCACTGGTGCTCTCCGACAGCGCCTCACGCACGCTCAAGTACGCGCAGATGCCGTCGTCAGCGGCTCAGGCTTACGCGGCGCACTACGAGCGGCTGGATCATGTCCTGCGCGCCGTGGAGACCGGACCGGTGGGTGCGGTGCGGACCGGCGCCGAACTCATGTGGCCCTATCAAAAGTGTGAATTTCAGATCGACTGGGCTCGCCCCAACGGACTACACGACGGACTATTCGTTCGGCTCACGTCCGGAACGGCGTTGACCAGCCTGGCCATCGCGAATGTGAAGCAATCAGAGCGTTTCGACAGTCCCGAACATCTTGCGTTGGTGAACCGTCTCATTCCGCATCTGCAACAAGCGCTCCGTGTGCAGCACCGCCTCGAAGCTCTCGATCGTCGCAATGGTGATCTCGCGGAGGCCAGCGAGGCCGTCAGTCACGGGATCGTCATCCTCGAAGGACGGCGGTGCGTCTACGCCAACGGTGCCGCCGAGCGAATTCTGGGCTCCGACGATGGCTTGCGGATCGAACGAGGCTGCATCACAGCCGAGTCGTCGCACGCCGACACGGAGTTGGAGCACAGCATCGCCCGACTGTCCAGGCCGGACGGCCCGGACATCTGGGGTGGGTCGTTCCTGTGTGCTCGGCCTTCCGGGCGACGGCCCTACATCGTTCATGTTCTGCCGGTCGAAGCGAATTCCGTTGCGACGCTCTACTACCGACGAGCCATGATCGTCATCGTCGACCCCGAACGACAGCCGGAACCACCCGCGATACTGCTACGCCGCCTGTACGGGCTGACGAAAGCCGAAGCGCAGGTTGCCCTCTTGGTGATGCAAGGCCAGGGGCTGACGCCGATCGCCGAGGAGTTGTCGGTATCGCTGACCACAGTGAAGACCCACCTACGGCATATCTTCGACAAGACCGGCATCCATCGCCAGGCCGAACTCGTTCGGCTGCTGATCCTCCTCGATCCCTTGCGCAGCTGAGGTGACGGAATCTGCGCGTTCGGCGACAGCGGACTAGCGACACTGACAAGTCGTTAATCCACCTGCATTCGCTGCCAGGAGTCGGCTAGAGCCGCGCGGAATCGGTATGGTTAAGGTATAATTTCTACACACGCTTGACTTCGAGTTCGACCCCGCCAAGAGCGCGGCAAACTTTGCCAAGCATGGCATCAACTTCGATGCCGCACAGTCCATTTGGTCGGATCCGCGCCGCATCGAGGTGCCAGCACGCACTACGGATGAGCCGAGGTGGATGGTGATCGGCGAGATCGACGGTCGATGCTGGTCAGCGGTAGTGACCTACCGAGACGATCACGTTCGAATCATTTCGGTACGCCGCTCACGCGAAGGGGAGGCAGAGATTTATGAAAGCTAACGAGTTCGACGAACAGTTCGACAACGGCCAGGACATGGCTGCTGCCCTCGATACCGCCCGAGCCCGACGGCCCGGGGAGGAACACCGGCGCGTCAACGTCGACTTTCCGGTCTGGATGATCGCCGAACTTGACCGCGAAGCGACCCGGCTCGGAGTAACCCGGCAATCGCTCATCAAGGTCTGGATCGCGGAGAAACTGGACCACGGCGGTCACACCGCAGCCTGACCGTAGGTGCTCCACTGCGGATCGCTGACCAAGGCCGGCGAGGATGTTCGACGGCGCGCCGCACAGCTGCGGCGCTGACACAGCCGACCGACGCGGGCATACTGGGCTGCTATGGCGACCGTGGTCGCATTTCACGCCCATCCCGACGACGAGGCGATTCTGACCGGGGGAACTCTGGCGCGGGCGGCCGCCGAGGGGCATCGCGTTGTCGTGGTGGTGGCAACCGATGGACGCGTCAATGACGGCGACAGCGATCGGCTGGGCGAATTGCACGCGAGCGCAACGACCCTCGGCGCACACCGGGTCGAATGTCTGGGCTACGCCGACAGCGGCTTCGGGGCGGAGTTCTATCCCGACCCACCGGGGCGGGTCAGGTTCGCCCGCGCCGACATCGAGGAGGCGGCGCAGCGACTGGCGGTCATCTTGCGTGACGAAGACGCGGACCTGCTCCTGAGCTACCAGCCCAACGGCGGCTACGGCCACCGTGATCACGTGCGGGTTCATCATGTCGGTAAGCGGGCTGCGCAGATGGCGGCGACGCCGCGGGTGCTCGAAGCGACGATGCCCCGGGAGATGTTGACCCGGGTCGCGTATGGCGCTCGTTTACTGCACCTGCCGGCGCCTTACGAGCGAGAGGTGGTGCGCACCGCGTACGCACCGGAGTCCAGCATCACGCACCGGATCAACGTGTTTCGGTTTGCCCGGCAGAAGCGGGACGCCTTCGCCGCGCACCGCTCTCAGATCGGTGCCAGTGCCGCCGCGGCACGCCTGTTCGCGGTGCTGATGCGGCTTCCCCCACAGGTGGCCGGCCTGATGCTTGGCCGGGAGTGGTTCGTCGATCCGGATCTGCCACCGGGCAGGGTGTACCACGACATCTTCGAGTAACCCGATCCAAGTCCCGATGTCAGCGTTGGCAATTCGGGCAGAAGTACGACGATCGGTTCATGAACTTCGCCCGGCGGATCGGCGTCCCACAACGCCGGCACGGCTCGTCTTCACGGCCGTAGGCGTCCAATGACCGGCTGAAGTAGCCGGATTCACCGTTGACGTTGACGTAGAGCGAATCGAACGACGTGCCCCCGGCGGCCAGTGCGTCGTTCATCACCTCTGCTGCGGCACTCAGCAGCGCCCGAAGCCGCGGCCGGGACAGCCCGTCGGCCATTCGGGTGCCGCGAATCCCGGCCCGCCACAATGCTTCGTCGGCGTAGATGTTGCCGATACCCGACACCACGGTCTGGTCGAGAAGTTGGCGTTTGATCTCGGAATGCTTGCGCCGCAGCACTTCGACCACCGATTCGGCATCAAAGCGCGGGTCCAGCGGGTCGCGCGCCAGGTGGGCGACCGGCACCGGCAGCACGCTGCCATCCACGGCGACCAGATCGGTGAGCTGCCACCCGCCGAAAGTCCGCTGGTCGACGAAGCTGACCTTCGTAGCGTCGTCCAGCACGGCGGCGATCCGCAGGTGCCTGGTGTCGGGCAACTCCCCCAGCAACATCTGACCGCTCATCCCCAGGTGCACCACCAGCGCCTCGTCGGCCGCGGGCCCGCTCAGCAGCA
This sequence comes from uncultured Mycolicibacter sp., assembly GCA_964292075.1. Classification (GTDB taxonomy): domain Bacteria; phylum Actinomycetota; class Actinomycetes; order Mycobacteriales; family Mycobacteriaceae; genus Mycobacterium. The sequence goes on along the minus strand of CAXYUC010000037.1, from coordinate 7,914 downwards.
GCCACAGGTATTTGCCCCGCCGGTCGGTACCGGTGATGCGGGCGCCCAGCAGCCGGCCGGTCAGATCGGCGGGGCCGGCCTCGTGCCGGCGCACCGCCCGCGGATGGTGCACGCGCACCCCGGTGATCGTGCGCCCGACCAGGTGCTCGTTCAGGCCACGCCGAACCACCTCGACCTCGGGGAGTTCCGGCATTCTCAGGCCCGGGGTGCTTCGTTCACCGCAGCCGGGGTGTCCGAGGCGTTCAAAGCCTGCCAGGCCGCCGCCGCGGCCTTCTGTTCGGCTTCCTTCTTGTTCCGGCCCACGCCGGTGCCGTACCCGGTGTCCGATACGACGGCGGTCGCGGTGAACTCGCGGTCGTGGTCGGGCCCGGTCGAGGTGACCTGGTAAGACGGCACACCCAGACCGCGGGCGGCCGTCAGTTCCTGCAGGCTGGTCTTCCAATCCAGGCCGGCACCCAGCGTGGCGACGGTGTCGAGCAGCGGACCGAACAGGCGCAGGATCACCTGCCGGGCGGTGTCGATTCCATGCTGGAGGTACACCGCTCCCAGCAGGGACTCCATCCCGTCGGCCAGGATGCTGGATTTGTCGGCGCCGCCGGTGTTTTCCTCGCCCCGGCCGAGCAGCAGGTGGGCCCCCAGGCCGTCCTCGGTCAGGCCCCGCGCCACATCGGCCAAGGCGGAGGTGTTGACCACGCTGGAGCGCAGCTTGGCGAGGTCGCCCTCGGGCCGGTCCGGGTGGCGGTGGAACAGCTCGTCGGTAATGGTCAGTCCGAGCACGGCATCGCCCAGGAACTCCAGGCGCTCATTGGTGGGCAAGCCGCCGTGCTCATAGGCGTAACTGCGATGCGTGACAGCCAGCGTGAGCAGGTCGTCGGCGAGATCCACGCCGAGTGCATCCAGCACGGCTTGCCGGGGACGGCTCACCGCTCACCGTCGTCGCTCGGGCCGGCGTCGTCCTGCGGTTCCAGCATTCCCGCCAATTTGGCCCAGCGCGGATCGATCTTGTCGTGGTGATGGCCGGGTTCGGCGGTGGACAGCACCACCCCACAGTCCGGGCAGAGCCCCGGGCAGTCGGGCTCACACAGCGGCGCCAGCGGCAGCGCCAGTCCGACCGCGTCGACGATCGCCTGCTCGAGATCGACAAGGTCATCGACCACGCGGCCGATCTCGTCGTCATCGGTGCTGGCATCGGTGGCGCTGTCGGGGTAGGCGAACAACTCCGTCAACTCGACCTCGATGTCACCGGTCAGCGGTTGCAGGCAGCGAGCGCATTCCCCCGCGGTAGGCGCCGAGACCACACCACTGACCAGAACGCCCTCGGAGACCGCCTCCACCCGCAGATCCAATTGCACCGCGGCGTGCGGGGCGATCGCCACCAGATCCAGTCCGATGCGGCGGGGACTGCTCCGCTGCTCGTGCAGGGGCATCATCGAGCCGGGCCGACGTCCGAGCCGGGCGACGTCGACCACGAACGGCGCAGACAGCTGTTGCCGCGTTGCCTTCATACCTGCGCCGGAGTGCCTCGCCATGCCGCGATTCTACGCAGCGCGTTTCGCGGCGTTCGCGGGTCAGCGAGTCGCGTAGTCGTGAGTGCCCGCGGCGGTACGCAGTTGGTGACGACCGCGGTTGATCGAACGCAGCGTGCCATTGAGGAAGTCCTCGAATTCGGCCAGCTTGGCGTCGACGTAGATGTCGCATTCGCCGCGCATCCGGTCGGCCTCGGCGTGTGCCGAATCGATCAGCCGGGTGGATTCGGCGCGCGCCGAGGTCACCACCTCGTTCTGCGAAACCAGCCGCTGCTGCTCCTTGATGCCCTCCTGCACGGCTTTCTCGTAGGCGGCGTTGCCGTTCTCGACCAGTCGGTCGCATTCCGCCTGGGCGCGGCTGGTGGCGGTCTCGAACTCGCGCTTGGCGGTGGCGCTCAGCCGGGCCGCTTCCTCGCGGGCTTCGCCGAGCATCCGCTCGCTGTGTCCGCGGGCCTCGGCCACCATCCGGTCAGCCTGTCCTTTGGCGTCGGCCAGCAACCGGTCGGCCTCCGCGCGCGCGTGGCTGACCAGCGAGTCGGATTCGGCGGTGGCCGAGCCGACCATCGACTCCGCGTGCTCCTTGGCCTCGTTGAGGACCGAGTCGCGGGCGTCAAGCACGTCTTGGGCGTCGTCCAACTCGCCGGGGATGGCGTCGCGGATGTCGTCGATCAACTCCAGGACGTCACCGCGGGGTACCACGCAGCCTGCCGTCATCGGCACGCCACGGGCCTCTTCGACAATGGAGCCCAGTTCGTCAAGGGCTTCGAACACTCGGTACACGGCAGCACCCTCCAGGCATAGTTGTTGTTACTAGTGTGCCCTGTGTTACGCGTGTGACTGTGTTAGTCGCCCGGTGTGTCGGATTCTCGTCCACCGCACCGGTACCCTGAGCCGTTGAAGTCGGAGATCGGCGAAGGGCGGCCATGACGAACGGTTCCGGGGGCCACGGGGGCACCGCGACACCAGGGCAGGCTCCACAGGGCTATCCGCAACAGTCCGGCGCCCAGCCGACCACCGATATCGGCCGACTGCTACTGAGCTGCCGGGACAGTCACGGCATCATCGCCGCAGTCAGCGCCTTTCTGGCCGAGGCCGGAGCCAACATCATCTCGCTCGATCAGCACTCGACCGCCCCCGAAGACGGGACCTTCCTGCAGCGGGCGATCTTTCACCTGCCCGGCCTGCCGGCGGCCCTCGACGGGCTCCAAGAGCGCTTCGGTGCCACGGTGGCCCAGCGGTTCGCGATGGACTACCGATTCACCGAGGCCGCCAAGCCCAAGCGGGTGGCGATCATGGCGTCCAAGGCCGACCACTGTCTGCTGGACCTGTTGTGGCGCAACCGCCGCGGCGAGCTGGAGATGAACGTGGCGATGGTGATCTCCAATCACCCGGAGCTGGCCGAGCAGGTACGTCCGTTCGGGGTGCCGTTCTTCCACATCCCCGCCACCCGCGACATTCGCGCCGAGGCCGAGCAGCGTCAGCTGCAGTTGCTCTGCGGCAACGTGGATCTGGTGGTGCTGGCGCGGTATATGCAGATCATCACCGGCGACTTCATCGAGGCGGTGGGCTGCCCGCTGATCAACATCCACCACTCCTTCCTGCCGGCGTTCATCGGTGCCGCGCCCTATCAGCGAGCCCGGGAACGCGGCGTGAAGCTGATCGGCGCCACCGCGCACTACGTCACCGAGGTGCTCGACGAGGGGCCGATCATCGAACAGGACGTGGTGCGGGTGGACCACACCCACAGCGTCACCGATCTGGTGCGATTGGGCGCCGACGTGGAACGGGCAGTGTTGTCGCGGGCGGTGCAGTGGCACTGCCAGGACCGAGTGCTTCGGGTGGGCAACGAGACGGTGGTGCTCTAAGAGGCTCCCGGAGTTGACGTCGTGATGCGCACCACTCACTGAAACTGGCTTAACCGCGGGCGATTTCGCCGGCCTCGTGCCACGCATGGCGTTCCGCGGCGAACGCGGCCGTTTGTTGCCGACGGAATCCGGCGATGCTCTCGGCGTTGCCCTCCAAGAACTGGCGGTAGGCCGGCAGTGAGAACTCGCCGGCGGTGATCTCCACCCGGCCACCTCCGGCCGCCATGTCGGCTCGCAGCTCCAGTAGCTCCTCGGCTGCTACCGGATAGAAGCTGACCCGGTCGAAGTAGCGCAGCAGCCAAGGAGTTTCGGGATCGAACAGGCCTGCGGTCGCGTGCCGGTGGTTCCATACCTGAGTGGTGCGCCCGACGAACTGATAGCCGCCGGGTCCCTCGATGCCGTAGATGCACAGGTAGGCGCCGCCGATCCCGACGGCGTTCTCCGGGGTCCAGGTGCGGGCCGGGTTGTATTTGGTGGTCACCAGCCGGTGTCTGGGATCCAGCGGGGTGGCCACCGGTGCGCCGAGGTAGATGTCGCCCAGGCCCAGCACCAGGTACTGCGCGTCGAACACGATGTCGTACACCTGCGCGATGTCGTCGAGTCCGTTGATGCGCCGGATGAATTCGATGTTCGACGGGCACCACGGCGCGTCGGGTCGCACACCGTACATGTAGCGGCGAATGGCCTCGTGAGTAGCGGGGTCGTCCCAGCTCAGCGGCAGGCGCACCGAGCGGCTCGGCACCACAAGTTCGTCGCAGGGCGGCAGCGCGTCGTCGATGGCGGCGACTTCGTCGATCACCTCGGCGCACGAGTACTGGTCGGGGTCGAACTGGATCTGTAGTGATCGCACACCGGGAGTCAGTTCGGCCAGCCCGGGCAGCCCACGTTCACGCAGTTGGTCGTAGAGCACCTGTACCCGCGCCCGGAGCGCCAAATCCAGTGTCATCGGCCCGTATTCGAGCAGAACTCCGCAGTCACCGGCGCGCCGCAGGGTAACGGCCGTCCCGTCGCGGCCGGTGTAGCGCTGCAGCACTCCGTCGTCGCCGTCGCCAGAGCGGGAGATCACGACAGGCACTGCCGCGCGCCGCCGCACATTCAGCGCTGCTGTCGGCGGTGCGTAGTCGGCACGGATCGGCACCAACCGCACCGTGTCGCCGGGCGAGAGCTGGCCCAGTTTCCACCGGTCGCCGCCTACCACCGTCACCGGGCAGACGAATCCGCCCAGACTGGGCCCGTCGGGACCGAGCAGGATCGGAGTGTCACCGGTGAAATCCAGCGCCCCGATGCTGTACGCGGTGTCGTGAATGTTCGACGGGTGCAGGCCGGCGTCCCCGCCATCGGGACGCGCCCATCGCGGCTTCGGCCCTACCAGCCGCACACCGGTGCGATCGGAATTGAAGTGCACGGTGTAGTCGGCGCTGGTCAGGGTCGTCATATCGGCGCGGGTCATGAACTCCGGCGCGGCGTGCGGCCCTTCGGTCACCGCAAGCTCCCAGTGCCGCCCGATGCTCGGCTGAATCTGGCTGGGGGCGCGGGTGAGCTTCGGTGGGGCACCGCCTCGGCCGACGGCGCTGAGTCGATCTGACTCACGCAGCGCCCGGCCGTGGTGGCCACCGAACACGCCCTGGGTGAATGTTGCCGCGCTGCCCAGGAATTCCTGCGCGCCGATGCCGCCCTCGACCAGAACGTAGCAGCGCATCCCGGGCCCGGGAATCACCCCGATCTCAAGCAGTCCACCGGCGGGTATCCGCAGCGACTGCCATTGCGGAACAGCGGCACCGTTCAGCCTGACCGGCACCGCGGCTCCGGTGACGCACACCCAGGCAGGGCTCGAAAAGCGCAGCGCAGGTCCGGCTTTGGTGCATTCCAAACCGGCTGCACCTTCGGGGTTGCCCAGTACCTGGTTGCCGATGCGAAACGACAGGTCGTCCATCGGTCCGGACGGCGGCACCCCGACGTGCCAGTAGCCGACCCGCCCGGGCCAGTCCTGCACCGTGGTGAACATGCCCGGGGAGACCACCTCGATGCCGATCATGTTCGGGTGATCACCATCCGCACCGGCGTCGGGTCAAAGCCGTTGCACGGGTTATTGATCTGCGGACAGTTCGACACCAGGACCAGGGTGTCGGTCTCCGCGCGCAGGGTCAGGCTCTTGCCCGGGGCCGAGATGCCGTCGACGATACCCAGCGTGCCGTCGGCTTCGACCGGGACGTTCATGAACCAGTTGATGTTGGACACGATGTCGCGTTTGCCCAGACCCCACCGGGCTCCCTCGGTCAGGAAGTTCTCCACGCAGGCGTGCTGGTGAGCCGTGTGGTGCCCGTAGCGCAGGGTGTTGGATTCCTGCGAGCAGGCTCCGGCGATGGTGTCGTGGTTGCCGACGTCGTCGGCCACGACCGTCATCAGTGCGGTGCCGTCGGCGCTGCGCAGCACCGATCCGGTGCTCACGAAGATGTTGCGCGCTGCGGCGACGGTGGCCTGGGCGCTGTAACGGCGGGCGTGGTCGGCGGCGTCGTAGAGCAGGCAGTCCACCGCCTGGTTGCCGTGCAGGTCGATGATCTGCAGCAGGTCTCCGTCGCGCACCACCGCCGACCAGGGCGCCCGGGCCGCCACCACCTCGTCGGAGATGATCACCATGCCCGCACCACCGCTTCGGTGTTCTGTAGCGCCCGCAGGTACTCCGGGTCTTGATTGGGCAGCGCTGCCAGTTGTTCACCGGCGTTCCAAGCCAGGACGTCCAGTGCGGTCGCGGGCGGGTCGGGATCCAGCGGGTGCGCAGCATTGGCCAACACGAGCACCACCGGAAGGTGGATCAGCAGGTCGACCGCGGCGCCGGGCCCCGTGGACCCGGTGAATTCCAGTGCGCCGCTGACGGGGTCGACGCACACTCCGCGGAACAGCGACACCGACGGAGCCACGTCTCGAATGCCCATGCCGTGCTTGAGCGCGCCCAGCAGCAGCAGTTGGCGGCCGGCGGCGTCCGGGCCGCAGAGCATGTCGTGCTGCCCCGAGGAGTCGGCGACGACCGTGGCCAGCACCCGCCCCTGATCGGACAACAGCGGATGGCCGACACCGAGATAGGCCTGCCAGGGCACCTTCATGGTGTCGGCGACATTGAGCCGTTCCCAGGGCGCCTCGGCGCGGTACAGCAGCAGGTGCGCGCACGCGCCGCCCTCGTTGTCGATCAGCCGGATCCGGCTACCGCGGGCGAGCACCTTGGTGGCGTAGCCGTTCGCCGGGATCGACTCGGCCCAGATCATGGTCGCCGGGTCGATGTCGTCCGGGGCCGCCGGGATGCGCATCGACGCGTGCTGCGCCTGGGCGCGCGCGTGCCGGCGTGCGCCGTCGGTGGAATCGGTGCATGCGTTGTCCATGACCAGGAAGCTAGCACATTTTCTATCAGTTGATAGTTTTTCGCGCGCCAGGACCCGGCGCGTGATAGGCAGTAGGCGTGCACACCGATCGACGAGGGCGTCCCCGACTGGTGGCTTCCAGCAGGCCGGGCCGCAGCGCGCGCGACGAGATCCTCGATGCCGCGGCGGAGTTGTTCACCACCGTCGGCTACGCCGCCACCTCGACCCGGCGCATCGCCGAGAGCGTCGGGATTCGGCAGGCCTCGCTGTATCACCACTTCGCCGCCAAGGACGACATTCTCGACGCCCTGCTGGCCGACACCGTCGACACCTCGGTGCAGCTGGCCGCCGAGCTGCTGGCCGAGGGTGGGCCGAGCGCGCCTCGGTTGCACACGCTCGTGTTCGCCGATACCGCGCAATTGTGCGGCGGCGCCTGGAATCTGGGCACCCTGTATCTGCTTCCGGAACTTCGCCTCGAGCGCTTTGCCGCCTTCCGCCGGCGCCGCGGCGAATTGCGCAGCCACTATCAACAGCTATCGCGCGCGGTGATCGCCGACCACGCCGGTCCTGCCGATGCCGACGATCTGCCGTTCCGGTTGGTGGAGGCCGTGATCAACCGCCGCTCCGACGACGGCTCCTGCCCGCCGGACTATCCGTGGACCATTGCCGAAGCGGCGCTACGGGCCTTGGGCTGCACCAGTGGTTTCAGCGCGATGCGTACAAGCACCGCGGGACGTGCGACGCCACCTGCGAAGTGTGGTTCGAACGCGAGGGTGAAGTGATCGGGTACGGTCGCTCGACCCGCACCATCAGCCGTCGGCTCCGCCGCGCCCTCGAGCACCGCGACCGGACCTGCGTGGTCCCCGGCTGCGGCGCCACGCGTGGCCTGCATGGCCACCACATCCGGCACAGGGAAGACGGCGGCGCCACCGAACTGAACAAGGTGAGGTGTCGCAAAGCTACCCGCATGGTGAAAGCGGAAACGGCTGCTCAACGGTCCGTCGTGTGGTCGGCATCGAGCTACGTCCAGATTTCGGCTGACGTCGGGCCGCGGGGTTTGTCCGCCCGGCCAAACGGCGGCCGGCCCCAGCGCAGCCCGCGCAGCACACCACCCCCCCGCGCTGATCACAGTGGGGGGGGGGACCGCCCGGGTTCGCTGGCCTCCCCTCG
>CAXYUC010000036.1:0-29877 GCA_964292075.1 uncultured Mycolicibacter sp. | reverse complement strand
GCGCGGCAGATCGAGAACGAGGAGCAGCGGCAGCGCACCCACTGGGGCTGGAACTGGTCCGAGGCCAAGTACGTCCTGGAGTACCTGTTCGACAGCGGAGCCGTCGCTGTCGCCAGCCGCAACCAGGCGTTCGAGCGCCGCTACGACCTCAGCCGGCGGGTGCTGCCACCCGCAGTGCTGGCGCAGCCCGACCCGTCCGACGAGCAGTCCTACGAGACCCTGGTGGCCCGCGCGGCCCGGGATGCACGCCGGACTCCGTGCAGGGCCGGCGCCCCCGTCCGCCAGCCGCTTGATGACGATGACGCCGCAGCCCTCACCGCGCACGTAACCGTCCGCGGCCGCGTCGAATGTCTTGCACCTACCGTCGGGAGCAAGCATGTGCGCGTGCGAGAACGTGACCATGGTCGCGGGAGTGAGCAGGACGTTTGCACCACCGGCCAGCGCGAGGTCACATTCCCCCAGGCGCAGCGCCTGACACGCCTGATGGATCGCCACCAATGACGAGCTGCACGCTGTGTCGACGGCGACCGACGGGCCCTGTAACCCCAGCCGGTAACTGATCCGTCCGGCTGCGGCGGCGTTGGACGTCCCGATCGCCATGTACGCCTCGATCTCCGGGTAGGCCAGCTCCGCGGATGCCATACCGAGGTAATCATGGGTCGCCAGACCGACGAATACACCGGTATTGGTGTTCGCCAAAGCCGTTGGCGCAGTGCCCGAATGCTCCACCGCCCGCCAGGCCGTCTCCAGCAGCAGGCGATGCTGCGGGTCGAGCAGCCTGGCCTCACGTGTCGAGATGCCGAAGAACGAGGCGTCGAATCCCGTCACATCATCGACGAAACCTGCTCGCCGGGTCACCACCTTGCCGGGCGCGCCGGGCTCCGAGTCGAAGAATTCGTCTACGTCCCAACGGTCAGCGGGCACCTCCGACACCGCGTCACGCCCCTCGCGCAACACCTGCCAGAACTCATCTGTGCTCTCCGCACCGGGAAAGCGGGCCGCGTAGCCGACTATCGCGAACCCTGGTGACGACTCTCTCCACTCCCCGACCGATGCCATACCCTGCCTTCTCCTGCCTTGTCGGCCACGATTCGCTCCCCCCGCGGCCGGCCCGAATTGCCCAACCAGACTCCCCCGCCATCGGTCGGTATTGCAATAGCTGTTGGCGGATCCCTGGCGAACTCGGCGTACTTCACTCAGGTAGCAGCGACGACTACCCGCAGTCCGCGTCGGAGCGCGCTGACCCGTCACGTATCGGAGATCAGCCGGGCAAGCTATCCTGGCTTCGCCGCAGCATGGCCGGGGGGTCCAAGCGAGGAGGGGCAGTTTGCGCATCGGCAAGATCACCGTCGGATCGCTCGATGAATGGACCCTGAGCCCCGGCGCGGTCACCTCCTGGCATCCCACGGCAGCGGCCACCGAAAAGGCCCGGCAGGCTCCGGTCAGCTCGGTGCCGGTCAGCTACATGCAGGCTCAGCATCTGCGAAATTATTGTGAGCGCACAGCGGCCGGTTTGAGCTTCTCACGTCAGATCATCGCGAGCTGTGAACTGCCGGGTCAGTGCGATGTCTCCGCGATGGATCAGGCGCTCAACGCCTACCTGCGCAGGCACGACACCTTCCGCAGCTGGTTCGAGGAATCGGGTGACGGCGAGTTCATCAGACATGCCCTCAGCGATCCGGCCGATATCGAATTTGGGCCCGTCGACCACGGCAGGATGACGGCTGACGAAATACGCGCCCATGTCGTGGCGATCCCCTCACCGCTGGAGTGGGGTTGTTTCACCTTCGGGATCATTCAATGCGAACACAACTTCACGTTCTTTGCTGCGATGGATCATGTCCACGGCGATGCCACGCTGATCGGCACCACCATGCTGGAGGCCAACGGCATGTACTCGGCGTTGAGTGGCGGCGGCAGCGCACTGGCACTTCCCGATGCCGGCAGCTACGGCGATTTCTGCGTTCGGGAGCGGGAATACACCTCGGCGCTGACCGCGGATTCACCCGGCGTGCGGGCCTGGTTGGACTTCGCCGAGAACAACGGCGATGGCTTTCCGGAATTTCCGCTCCCCTTGGGCGACCCGTCGGATTCAACCCGTAGCGATATGTCCTCTGAGCTGTTGATGGACACCGGCCAGACTGATCGATTCGAGACAGCCTGCAATGCGGTCGGCGCGCGCTTCGTCGGAGGATTGTTCGCCTGCCTGGCCCTGGTGGAACATGAGTTCACCGGTGCGCTCACCTACTACGGACTCACTCCCCGGGATTCCCGAACTGCGGCTGACAATTTCATGACTCAGGGCTGGTTCACCGGGCTGATCCCGATCACCGTGCCCATCGCGGCGGCCTCCTTCTCGGATGCGGCCTGGGCCGCACAGACGTCGTTCGATTCCGGTCTGGATATGGCCAGGGTGCCGTATTACCGGGTGCTGGAATTGGCGCCGTGGCTGAACTGGCCACGGCCGAACTTCCCGGTGTCGAACTTCCTGCACGGCGGAGCCGCGCCGCTCAACGCCATTCTCGCCGCGGGCGATATGGGGCTTGCGAACAATATCGGCATCTACCCCGACGGCCGCTATTCCTATCAATTGACCATCTATATCTTCCGGTACGGCGAGGGGACGGTCATGGCGATCATGCATCCCGACAACCCGATCGCCCAGAAATCAGCTACGCGCTACATGGAGGCGATGAGGTCCGTGTGCGTACGGGTCGCGGACAGCGGGCACTGGGGTCGCGTCGCATAACAGGGGGGCAGGGCAGTATGCGGCGATTGGCAGAGCTGGTGGTGCGATGGCCCTTGGCGGTCATCGGGATCTGGATCGCGATCGCGGCAGCACTGCCTCTGGCCTTCCCCTCTCTCGGCGAGATGGCCCAGCAGCATCCGCTCGCGATCCTGCCGAGCGATGCGCCCTCAAGCGTCACCGCACAGAAGATGGCCGAGGCGTTTCAGGAATCGGGATCCGAAGACCTACTGCTGGTGGTCCTGACGGATGACAACGGGCTCAATCACGCCGACGAGTCCGTGTACCGCAAGCTGGTCGATGCGCTGCGCCGCGACACCGAAAACGTGGTGATGCTCCAGGATTTCATCACCACGCCACCGCTGCGTCCGATCGTGACCAGCAAGGACGAGAAAGCGTGGGTGGTGCCGGTCGGAGTCGCCGGCGAACTGGGGACGCCGCAGTCATTCGCCGCATTCAACCGGATCGGCGCGCTGGTCGATCACGCGTTGGAGCAGGCCCCGGAGGGGTCGGCGCTGACCGCACATCTGACCGGTCCCGCGGCAACCGTTGCCGACCTGACGGTCGCCGGCGAGCACGACCGGCTTCCCATTGAGCTGGCGATCGCGGTGCTGGTGCTGCTGGTACTGCTGGTGGTGTACCGCAGCCCGATCACGATGCTGCTGCCACTGATATCCATCGGGATATCTCTGGTGATCGCCCAAGCGCTGGTGGCCGGATACTCCCAGTTGACGGACTCGGGCGTCTCCAACCAGTCCGTCGTCTTTCTGAGCGCGATCATGGCCGGTGCCGGAACGGATTACGCGGTCTTCTTGATCAGCCGCTACCACGACCAGTTGCGGTCGGGAGCGGATTCAGATCAAGCGGTCAAGGGCGCGATGATGTCGATCGGCAAGGTGATTGCCGCCTCCGCCGCAACCGTCGGAATCACTTTTCTGGTGATCAGCTTCGCCCGGATGGGCGTCTTCAAGACGGTCGGTTCGTCGGCGGCGATCGGCATCGGCGTGGCATTCCTTGCCGCGCTAACGTTACTGCCGGCGATTCTGGTGCTGGCCGGGGCACGGGGCTGGGTCAAACCGCGTCGCGAGTTGACCGCTCGATTGTGGCGCAAGTCGGGTATTCGCATTGTGCGCAGGCCGAAGGCCCACCTGCTGGCCAGTCTGCTCGTGTTGGCCGCGCTGGCCGGCTGCGCAGCCTTCGTGCGCTACAACTACGACGATCGCAAGGCCCTCCGGCCGTCGGCTCCTAGTTCCCTCGGATATGCGGCGCTGGAGCAACACTTCCCGGTGAACCAGTCGATTCCGGAATACATCCTGGTCCAGTCGCCGAACGACCTGCGCACTCCGGAGGCGCTCGCGGACCTGGAGCAGATGGCCCAACGCGTCAGCCAAGTCCCGCACGTCGCCGCGGTCACCGGCATCACCCGCCCCACCGGAGCCGTACCGGAAGACTTCCGGGCAACCATCCAGCCCGGCGCCAGCGGCGGCCTCCTAGCCGACGGGTCCGCCGAGATCAGCGGCCGATCCAGCGACCTCAACCGGCTGGCCGCCGGAGCCGAGACGCTGGCCACCAACCTGCGCGATGTGCGCGGCCAGGTCAAACGCCTGTCGGCCAGCGTCCAGGAGGTGGTCAACTCCTTCTCCTCGATGAAGAACCAGTACGGCGGCGACACCCTGGTCAAGGAGGTCGACACCGCGGCCAAACTCGTCGACCACGTCAACGCCATCAGCAATTCCATGGGCTGGAATTTCTCCGCCGGCAAGAACATGTTCGGCTGGATAGGCCCGGTGTTGGCAGCGCTGCAGGGCAACCCGATCTGCGATCTGGATACGTCCTGCAGCGCCACCCGCGGGGCATTCGAACAGCTGCTCGGCGGCCGCAACCGGGAAGACCTCGACGCGATCAGCGATCTCGCGCAGCAAATGCAGTCGATCCCGGACCAGCAGTCCCTGAACGCTTCGATCAACCGCGTGCGCACCGCGCTTGCCAACCTCACCACCGCGATGCAATCCATGGGAATGGACAAACCCGGTGGCCTGCAGACCAACCTGAAGTCCATGCAAGACGGAGCGGACCGCGTCGCCGGCGGCAGCCGGCAAATCGCGGACGGCGTGGCCGAACTGGTCAAGCAGGTCAAACAGATGGGCGCCGAGTTGGATGCTGCCGCGACGTTCCTGCTGACACTGAAAACCGGTGCGGCGCAACCAGCTCAGGCCGGCTTCAATATCCCGCCGCAACTGCTGCAGTTGAACGAATTCACCGAGGCCGCCAAGATATTCATGTCGCCGGACGGCCACTCGGTGCGGTACCTGGTGCAAACCGAACTGAATCCGTTCAGCACCGCGGCGATGGACCAGATCGACGCCATCGGTGATGCCGCTCGCAGCGCCCAGCCCAACACCGCGTTGGCCGATGCCACGGTATCGATGACCGGCTACACCGCGAGCCTGCGGGACACCCGCGACTACTACCAGCACGACATCCGGTTCATCATCATCGCCACCCTGCTCGTTGTGCTGCTGACGTTGATCGCGCTGCTGCGTGCTGTCGTCGCACCGCTCTACCTGGTGGCCTCCGTGGTGATCTCTTATCTGTCTGCGCTGGGTATCGGTGTGCTGTTAATCCAGTTCATCGGCGGACAGCAACTGCATTGGACCGTCCCCCCGCTGGCGTTCGTGGTGCTGATCGCGGTCGGAGCCGACTACAACATGCTGCTCGTATCACGGATGCGCGACGAATCGCCGCACAGCGTCCGCTACGGGGTGATCCGCACCCTGAGTTCGACCGGCGGGGTGATCACCGCGGCGGGCGTGATCTTCGCCGCCTCGATGTGCGGCCTGCTGTTCTCCAGCATCAGTACCGTGGTTCAGGGGGGTCTCGTCATCGGTGTCGGGATCTTGCTGGACACCTTCCTGGTCCGCACCATCACGGTGCCCGCCATTGCCGCACTGGCCGGGCGGGCCAACTGGTGGCCGTCCCAGCTATCACGGCCATCACAGCGGGGGCGCAACGAGGCGTAAGGAGGGGTGATCCGTGCGAGCGATCTGTGTGAGACTACAAGGCGAGCCGAGCCGTCGGGGGTGGCAAGGATGAAGAAGCTCATAGCAGGATGTACCGCGCTGGTGACCCTAGGCGCCACCTGCTTCAGTGCCGGGACCAGCGCGGCCGACGACACGCCCGGCAGCGACACGCCCGGCGGGACGGCGAATAATTCGGGCCATCGGAACGCATATGCGCTCGGCGGCGCCCACGTGCTGGGTATCCCCTACGACGAGTACATCCGCCGCGAAGGGGCTGAATGGTTCCCGGGTCTGAAACGACAGATCGTGCACTATCCCGCCGGCCAGGTGCAGGGGCACGTGCTGGAGCGCCTCTTCCCGGGCATCGGCAAGCTCGACGAATCCTTCCCCGGTCTGGGGGCGGACGGCCCCAGCATCGGCGAGTCGGTCGACGAGGGCGAGGGCAACCTTTACGCGGCGATCCGCAACGGCGGTCCCGGCACCGCGATCGGACTGTCGGAGGGCTCGCTGGTGCTCGACGCCGTGCAGGCCCGGCTGGCAACCGACCCAACCGCTCCCCCGCCGGACAAGCTGAACTTCGCCACATTCGGCGACCCCATTGCGCGGCACGCCTTCGGCCAGAGCTTCCTGACCGCCATGTTCCCGGTCGGATCCGTCGTTCCGGCGATGGACTACCGCGTCCCGGCTCCGGTGGAGAGCCAATACGACACCAAGATGTTCGTCTCCGCCTACGACTCGATCGCCGACTTCCCGGACCGGCCGGACAACCTGTTGGCCCTCGCCAACACCCTCATGGGCCTGGCAACCGGCCACACCGCGGTGGCCTTCACCAACCCGAGCATGGTGCCGCCGCAGAACATCAGGACAACGGTGAACTCCAGAGGCGCGACGACAACGACCTATCTCATCCCCGAAAAGCACCTCCCCCTCGTTATGCCGTTGTCGTACATCGGGATTGACGAAGATACGCTCAATAAGCTGGACGCGATACTGCTGCCCCGGGTGAACGCAGCCTATTCACGCAACGACGATCCGGCGACCGCTCCGGTCCAGGTAGACCCGATCAATGGTTTCGACCCGGCAGCCGTCACCGCACCGGCCACCCAGGCCACCTTCGGCGGCGGGGCCGACCCGGTCTCGCAGATCCTGAACGGCGCAATGTCGGTGCTGTCCGGAATGTCCGCGGGCACCAAGGGCTGATCGGCCCGCTGGCCTACACCTTTTCCATGAACTAGTACGGACGTAATGTGACGCCTATGCCTCAGCCATCCATTCTGTCGATGCTGCATGGGCGTGCCAGCCTGCGACCCCACGACGTCGCGTTCACCTTCACGAACTACGAACAAGACTGGGAAGGAATCCGCGAGAGCCTCACCTGGTCACAGCTGTCCCGCCGGACATTCAACGTGGCGCGCGAGCTCAGCTCCCACGGGTCCGTGGGAGACCGGGCGGTGATCCTGGCCCCGCAGTCGCTGGATTACATCGCGGCGTTTCTGGGATCCATGCAGGCCGGGCTGGTCGCGGTCCCGCTCCCGTTGCCACACCGCGGCTCAGGTCACGAGCGGGTCAGTGCGGTCTTGGCCGATACCTCGCCTGCGGTGGTCCTGACCACGTCCGCGGTCACCCAGGACGTCGCCGAGTACATTGATGCGGCCCGCCTGGACATCGTGCCGAAGATCGTCGAAATCGACTCGATGCACTTAGACGCTAACGGCGAATCAGGCTCCCGGATAACCGATTTGCCGAGTATCGCGTATTTGCAGTACAGCTCGGGATCAACCCGGCAGCCGACCGGGGTGATGATCTCGCATGGCAATCTACAAACCAATTTCGAGCAGTTGATGCGCAGCTACTTCGCCGGAACCACCGTCCCGTCGGATCTCACCATGGTGTCGTGGCTGCCCTTCTACCACGACATGGGTTTGGTACTCGGCGTCTGCGCGCCGATCCTGGGCGGCTTCCGCGGCGAGCTGACCAGCCCGGTTTCGTTCCTGGAACGACCGGCCCGATGGATCCAGGCACTGGCGCGAAGTCCGCACACCTGGTCGGCGGCCCCGAACTTCGCTTTCGATCTGGCCGCCCGCAAGACGACCGACGGCGATCTGAGCGGACTGGACCTCGGCGCGGTGCTGGGGATCATCAGCGGCGCCGAGCGTGTCGAGGCAGCCACTCTGCACAGATTCGTGGATCGATTCGCGCACTTCAATTTACGGGACGAAATGATGCGCCCGTCCTACGGTTTGGCGGAGGCGACCGTCTTCGTAGCCGCCGGCACCTGGAGCGAAGCAGCACCGGCGGTGCACTTCGATGTCGTTGAGTTGGGCGCAGGCCGCGCTCAGCGGTGCGCACCGGGCAAGGGCACTGCGTTGGTCCCCTACCGTGTGCCGCCGTCACCCACGCTGCGGATCGTCGACGACAACGACATCGGCCGTGAGTGCCCGCCGGGCGTGGTCGGCGAGATCTGGGTGCATGGCGCCAACGTCTCCGACGGCTACTGGCGCAAACCGCCCGAGGAGCAGACCTGTTTCGGCGCCACACTTGCCGAACCATCACCGGGCACACCCGACGGCCCCTGGCTGCGCACCGGCGACCAGGGATTTCTCTACGAGGGTGAGCTGTTCATCGTCGGACGCATCAAGGATCTGCTGATCATCCGCGGACGCAACTACTACCCCGAGGACATCGAGACCACGGTCCAACAGATCACCGGGGGTCGAGTCGCGGCGATAGCCGTCCGAGCCGGGGATACCGAGAAGCTGGTCACCATCATCGAGATCAAGCAGCGCGATGCTGCCGGCGACGAGGCAGTGCAGCAGCTCGCCCGCATCGCCAACGAGGTCACCGCGGCAATCGCCACGGAACACGGCTTGACCGTCGGAGACCTCGTGCTGGTGGCGCCCGGCGAGATCCCCACCACGACGAGCGGCAAGATCCGGCGCGCCGCCTGTGCCGAGCAGCACCGCCGGGACGAGTTCACCCGGTTGGACGCCTAAGAGCGTCCGCCCAGCGCTGCCACCCGGCGAGCAGCTCGGGCAGGTCGACACCGAGCACCAGCGGCATGGCCACCGCCGGCTGGAGATGCCCGGGACCGCAAACGGTCAGATAGAGCTCACGCAGCTTGGCCGTCCCGAAGCGCTCGGCCACGAATCGAGCGAACTCCCACGCCCGGTCATAGGCCTGCGCCCGTCGCGGTCCGGGAGCATCCAGGTCGGCATCCGAGGGCAACGCCAGCACCGGTCCGGTCGGCCCGCTCGCCCGATCCCCGGTGGGTCGTGCAACGAAATCGGCTACCCCCTCGGTGAGCCAGCGCGGCGCATCGAGCGCGGTGTCGGTGCGGGCAGCGTAGTGAAAAAGCTCATGGGTCAACACGATTCGTAGCGCTGGTGTACTCATCGCGTCCGCGCCGGGCGCGAAGACGATCCGCTGACCACTCGCGGTCCGACGCTCCGGATCCACCCGGTCGGCGACCGCGACCGCCGCAACATCCGACCACTGCGCAACATCGGCGCTGTCATGTCCGGCAAGTTCGACGAACTGCCGATCCGAGCCGGTGGCCGTCACCTGGATGCGATGCGACCAGTCGGTCCCCCAGAACGCTTCGACCGCGTCGACGGCAGGTCCGATCTCTGCGGCCACCCGCGCCAGCAGTTCCGCGCCGGGCCGGCCACCAAGATTCTCCAGAATGACGCTGCGATCATCGCCGACGATTAGCGGCACCGCCGCCGGCCGGCGAACGGCTATGCCCAAAAAGGCGACACCGCTGATCAACTCGACAACCAGCAGCGCCGCCAGCAGGCGGCGGATTCCCCGGCGCTCAGTAACGGCGGGCGTTGTGGATCGGGCCGGACGAGTTCATCGGGACCACCCGGACCGGCTGACCGTAGGTGGACGAGTGGATCATCATGCCGTCGCCGACGTAGATGCCCGAGTGCGACGCGTCCGAATAGAAGGTCAGCACGTCACCGGGCTGCAGGTCGGACAGCGACACCGCCTGCCCGCCGTTGGCCTGCGCCTGGCTGGAGTGCGGCAGGTTGATGCCGGCCTGGTGGAACGCCCACATCACCAGTCCGGAGCAGTCGAAGCCGCCCGGCGCGGCACCGCCCCAGACGTAGGGCGTGCCGACCTGGGTCAACGCCGCCTGCACGGCGGTCGCGGCAGACCCGCCACCGGGCGCGGCCATCGCCATGTCCATCGGGGGCGGCGCGTCGGATCCGGGCATCGGGAATCCCGGGAAACCGGGTGCCGGCGGCATGCCCTCGGGAGCGGGCTCGCCCGGTACGGCTTCGGGCCCTGCGCCAGGCGCGGCCATCGCCGTGCGCTGCTGCGGCGTCAGTGCGTAGTACTGCGATTTCACCACCGAGATCTGCAGCTGCAGTCGACTTTGGCGGGACTGCAGCTCGGCGCGCACCGCGGCGGCCTGCTCGGCTGCCGTCCGGGCGTCATCAGCCGATTTGGCGGAGGCCTGTTCAGCCTGATTGGCCTGCTCGCTGGCGGTACGAAAACGGTCCAGTTGCACGGCGAGGTCGCCGGAGACCACCCGCTGCACACCGAGCTTGTCGATCAGTTGTTGCGGCGACTCGGCGGTCAGGATGGCGTCCGCGCCGCCGACCCGGCCACCCATGTAGGTGGTGGCGGCGAATCGATTGACGGCCGCTCGGTAGGTGGACAGCTGATCCCGGGCCGCATCCAGGGCAGCTTGATCGGCGGTGTGCGCGTTGTCCGCGGCCTGCTGCGCGGCGAGCTTCTCATCGAGATTGAGCTGCGCGGTGTGCATGGCCTCGGTGGTCTGCTCGGCCTGCCGGGACAGTTCGCTGAGCTTCGCCAGGGCGTCGTCCGCCGGGTCTGCGTGGACGTTTCCGACCAACACGCTGCTCAAAGTCGTGACACCGGCCACCAAGCCGGCCGCGGCGCCGAGGGCAGGGCGCCTCAAAGCACGCAGACGCCACTGCATACGTTCGAGCTCCAAGATTGCATCCTTAACACTGCCCAGGGCGGTACAGGGGGTATACCGCCGCCGAAACGTAAGGTCTCGAATAGGTTACGGAATGGCAACGTCGTTGTCCATCACGAATTGCTGACAGTAACAGTCAGGATTGTGAAAGTTCTAAGGCCGCTCGTCTGGGCCCAGCCCTGGTCAGGCTACGCCCGAGCGGCGCGCCGGCCCGCGCTCGCCCCGGATCGGGACCAGCCGCAATCGGGGCGCCATCCCGGCCTCGGCGAGCACATCCAGCGCTGCCCGCTCGTCTTCGAGTAGTTCGTTGGGCACACCCAGCAACACGCTGACCACACAATCCCGGCACGCCGGTCCGCGCACCGCACAGTCATCGCAGTCGATCACCATCGGATCCGAATCCGCCCGGCGAGCGCCGCGGTCATCCGAGTGTCCCGAGATCTGTCCCATGACGATTCCTCTCGTTCAGTTGCCGGCACGCTAACTCCGGGCACCGACAACCTGGCTTTGCTGAACCGCCGGTGTCAGTGGACCGGCCTACGGTTCGGTACATGACCACCGGCTCGGACACAGGGCAGCTGAGCTTCCCCCATTTCGAAGCCGAATTCGACGCCACCCCGGCCACCCTGCGCGACACCACGTTCGTGGTGGTGGACCTCGAGACCACCGGCGGCCGGGCCTCGCCTCGCGGGGACGACGAAGCGGACGCCATCACCGAGATCGGCGCGGTCAAGGTGCGTGGTGGGGTGGTCGAGGGCGAGTTCGCCACGCTGATCAACCCGCAGCGCGGCATTCCGCCGCAGATCGTCCGGCTGACCGGGATCACCACCGCCATGGTCCATGAGGCCCCCACGATCGACGCCGTGCTGCCGTCCTTCCTCGAGTTCGCCGGATTCGACCGCGGTTCGGTGCTGGTAGCCCACAACGCCGGGTTTGACGTCGGATTCCTGACCGCCGCCGCACGACGTTGTGATCTGGCCTGGCCGCGGCCGCCGGTGCTGTGCACGGTGCGACTGGCACGCCGGGTGCTCAGCCGGGACGAGGCACCCAGTGTCCGCCTTGCCGAGTTGTCTCGGCTCTTCGCGGTGAGCACCACCCCCACCCACCGGGCACTCGACGATGCCCGCGCCACCGTCGATGTCCTGCACGCGCTGATCGCGCGGCTCGGCAACCAGCAAGTCAACACCTACGTCGACCTGCGCGCCTACCTGTCGCACACCACACCCGCCCAGCGCCGCAAGCGCAGCCTGGCCGTCGGGCTGCCGCACCGGCCCGGGGTCTACCTGTTCCGCGGCCCGTCCGACGAAGTGCTCTACATCGGCACCTCCACCAACCTGCGCCGCCGGGTCGCGCAGTACTTCAACGGCTCCGAACGCCGCAGCCGCATCGCCGAGATGGTGGCGCTGGCCACCCGGATCGATCACGTCGAATGCGCACATCCACTGGAGGCCGGGGTGCGCGAACTGCGGATGCTGGCCACCCACGCGCCGCCCTACAACCGACGATCGAAGTTTCCCCGGCGATGGTGGTGGATCACGTTGACGGCCGAGGCTTTCCCGCGCCTGACCGTCGCGCGCACTCCGCGGCACGACCGTGCCATCGGCCCGTTCCGCTCTCGGGCCGAGGCCGCCGAGACCGCCGCCCTGCTATCGCGGTACACCGGAATACGAACCTGCACAACGCGATTGAGCCGGAACAGTCGGCACTGTTGTCCGCCAGCCGAAGTCAGCCCCTGCCCAGCGACGGCGAACACCACCGCAGACGAGTACGCCGAAGCGGTCGGACGTGCGGCCGCGTTGCTCGACGGTGCCGACAACACCGCCCTGGGCATCGCCGTGCAGCAGGTGAACGCGCTGGCTGATCGCGGCCACTACGAAAGTGCCGCGCGGCTGCGCGACCGCACCGCGGCAGCCATTGATGCGCTGTGGCGCAGCCAGCGCGCCCGCGCCCTGGTGGCCCTGCCCGAGCTGGTGGCCGCGGCGCCGGATGGCACCGGTGGGTGGCAGCTGGCGGTGATCCGCCACGGCCGGCTGGCTGCGGCGGGGTGCGCTGCGCGCGGTGTCCCGCCGATGCCGGTCGTCGATGCGATCACGTTGGGGGCCGAGACGGTGCTACCCGAGCCGGCGCCGTTGGCCGGCGCTCTGGTCGAGGAGACCATGCTTATCGCTCGTTGGCTGGCAGCGCCCGGAGTGCGCATCGTGCG
The DNA here is from genome assembly GCA_964292075.1 of uncultured Mycolicibacter sp. Classification (GTDB taxonomy): domain Bacteria; phylum Actinomycetota; class Actinomycetes; order Mycobacteriales; family Mycobacteriaceae; genus Mycobacterium. The sequence continues at coordinate 16,957 of CAXYUC010000036.1, read as the reverse complement.
GGTCGACGGTGCCCTCGGGTGGGTGTCCCCGCTGGCTTCGGCCGGACCGTGGACCTCGTGGGCGGCGCTGGCCCGCTCGGCGCGGCTGGCCTCAGAGCTGGGCGCCGAAGCGGACCCAGCGAGCCAACAGCTGTTCGGCCGCGCCGCTGTCGATCGCCTCGGCCGCGCGCGCCAACCCGTCCTCCCAGGCCGGCAACCACTCAGCGCTGCTGGATAGGCCCGCGTGGGCCACCATCGCGCCGGCCGCGTTGAGCACCACGGCGTCGCGCACCGCGCCCTTGGTTCCGGCCAGCACCGAGCGGGCCTCCTCGGCGTTGGCCTGCGCATCGCCGCCGAGCAGCTCGCTCACCTCGGCGCGGGCGAACCCGAAACCGGCCGGGTCGAACGTCAGCCGATCGATGGTGCCGGCCTGCACTCGCCAGATCGTGCTGGTCGTGGTGGTGGTCAGTTCGTCAAGGCCGTCGTCGCCGTGCACCACCAGCACGCTGGACCGCCGCGCCGCGAACACACCGGCCATCACCTCGGCCAACTCGCCGAACGCGCACCCGATCAGCCCGGCCCGCGGTCGCGCCGGGTTGGTCAGCGGTCCCAGCAGGTTGAACACCGTCGGGACGCCGATCTCGCGCCGCGCCACCGAGGCATTGCGATACGACGGCTGAAATTGCGGGGCGAAGCAGAATCCGATGCCGACCTCGGCGACACTGCGCGCCACCTCGTCGGGCCCCAGGTCGATGCGGACCCCCAGCGCCTCCAGGGTGTCGGCGCCCCCGGACAGCGAGCCCGCCGACCGGTTGCCGTGTTTGACCACCGGCACGCCTGCGGCGGCCACCACGATCGCTGCCATGGTGGACAGATTCACCGTGTTGGCACCGTCCCCGCCGGTGCCCACCACGTCGACGGTGTCGGTGCCGATGTTGTCGGTCGGCACCTTGCGGCCGTAGGCCAGCATGACATCGGCCAGCTCGCCCACCTCGGCGGCGGTCGGGCCCTTCATCTGCATCGCCACCCCGAACGCCGCGATCTGAGCAGACGTGGCGGCGCCGGCCATGATCTGCTCCATCGCCCAGGCCGCCTGGCCCCGCGGCAGATCGCTACCGGACGTCAGACCGCCCAGGACCTGTCGCCACTGCCCTATCTGCGCTTTCGGCTGCGTCGCACTACCTGGCTCGACCACGCGCCGATCGTCGCATGCGGCCGCCGGGACACCAAAGCCAACCGGAAACAGGGCCGCAAACAAGTGGAGGACAGAGCGCTAACGAGCGCGTAACGACCCAGACAAGACCAGTTCCAACGAATTGCCAGCCCCGGGTGGAGATCTACAACTACATAGCGTCATACTTGCGGGGTGACGAGCGCTGTGGGGTCCTCGGGTACTGCCATTACTTCTCGTGTGCATTCGCTGAACCGGCCCAACATGGTCAGCGTCGGCACCATCGTGTGGCTGTCCAGTGAGTTGATGTTCTTTGCCGGTTTGTTCGCGATGTACTTCACGGCACGCGCGCAGTCCGGTGGTGCCTGGCCGCCGCCGCCGACGGAGCTGAATCTGTGGCTGGCGGTCCCGGTGACGCTGGTGCTGATCGCGTCATCGTTCACCTGCCAGATGGGCGTGTTCGCCGCCGAGCGCGGCGACGTGTTCGGGCTGCGCCGGTGGTACTTCCTGACCTTCCTGATGGGACTGTTCTTCGTCTGCGGTCAGGGCTACGAGTACTCCCACCTGGTCGCGCACGGCACCACCATCCCGTCGAGCGCCTACGGCACCGTGTTCTATCTGACCACCGGGTTCCACGGCCTGCACGTCATCGGTGGGTTGGTCGCCTTCATCTTCCTGATGCTGCGCACCACGATGAGCAAGTTCACCCCGGCTCAGGCCACCGCCTCGATCGTCGTGTCCTACTACTGGCACTTCGTCGACATCGTGTGGATCGCACTGTTCGCCACGATCTACTTCATCCGATGAGCAACCGCCCGATGAACAGGAGTGTCCGGTTGAAGACACTGAAGAAGTGGGCCCGACCTGGCAACAACGACACCGTCGCCCGCCGGCGCCTGCGCCGTCGGGTCTCCGGCGGACTGCTGCTGCTGGTCGCCCTGGCCCTGGCCGGTGGGATGGCCGCGCTGCTGACCCCGACCCCACAGGTCGCGGTGGCCGACGAATCGGCGTCGGCCCTGCTGCGGACCGGTAAGCAGCTCTTCGACACCTCATGTGTCAGCTGCCACGGCGCCAACCTGCAGGGTGAGGTGGGCCGCGGGCCGAGCTTGATCGGCGTCGGCGAGGCCGCCGTCTACTTCCAGGTCTCTAGTGGCCGGATGCCCGCGGTCCGCGGTGAGGCGCAGGCCCCCCGCTCCTTCCCGATCTTCGACGACAAGCAGACCGACGCCCTGGGCGCCTACGTGCAGGCCAATGGCGGCGGCCCCACCGTGGTGCGCAACGCCGACGGCAGCATCGCGCAGGCGTCGCTGCGCGGTGACGACCTGGGCCGCGGCGGCGACCTCTTCCGCCTCAACTGCGCGTCCTGCCACAACTTCACCGGCCGGGGCGGCGCGCTGTCCTCGGGTAAGTACGCTCCCGACCTGGAGCCGGCCAGCGAGCAGCAGATCCTTACCGCCATGCTGACCGGCCCGCAGAACATGCCGCGCTTCTCCGACCGGCAGATCTCCATGGAGGAGAAGAAGGACATCATCGCCTACGTGAAATCCGTTACCGAGGAACGTTCTCCGGGCGGTTACGGGCTCGGCGGGTTCGGCCCGGCGCCCGAGGGCATGGTGATTTGGATTATCGGCATGGTCGCAGCCATCGCCGCGGCAATGTGGATCGGGGCACGTTCATGAGCAGCAACGACAAGACCGGACTTCCTGACGACGCGGCACTGGCGACGATGTCCAACGACGAGCTACTGGCTCTCGGCGGCAGCATCGACGGTGTCAACACCGTCTTCAAGGAGCCGCGCTGGCCGGTCGAGGGCACGCGGGCCGAGAAGCGCGCCGAGCGCCGCGTGGCGGCCTGGTTCCTGGCCGGTGGCGGCTTCGGGCTGGCCCTGCTGCTGGTCTTCCTGTTCTGGCCGTGGGAGTACGCGCCGTCGGAGTCCCCGGTCGGCTTGGCCTACTCGGTGGCAACTCCGCTGTACGGCTTGACCTTCGGGCTCTCGGTGCTGGGCATCGCGATCGGCGCGGGGCTGTTCGTCAAGAAGGTCATCCCCGGAGAGAACACCATCCAGGACCGGCACGACGGCAGCTCCCCCGAGATCGACCGTAAGACCGTGGCGGCCCAGCTGACCGACGCGTTCGAGGGCTCGACGATCGGGCGACGCAAGCTGCTGGGCGCCTCGCTGGGTGTCGGGTTCGGCGCGTTCGGTCTGGGCACCCTGGTGGCCGGCGCCGGCGGCCTGATCAAGAACCCGTGGAAGCCGGTCGTCGACACCGCCGAAGGCAAGAAGGCCGCGCTGTGGACTTCGGGGTGGACCCCGCGCTACCCCGGCGAGACGATCTACCTGGCCCGCGCGACCGGTCAGAGCACCAACTCTCCGTTCGTCAAGATGCGGCCCGAGGACCTGGACGCCGGCGGCATGGAGACGGTGTTCCCGTGGCGGGAGTCCGACGGCGACGGGACCACCGAGGAATCGAACGAGAAGCTCACCGCGATCATGATGGGCGTCCGTAACCCGGTGATGCTGATCCGTATCCGGCCCGACGACATGCCCAAGGTGGTCAAGCGCCAAGGCCAGGAGAGCTTCAACTACGGCGACTTCTTCGCCTACACCAAGATCTGCTCGCACCTGGGCTGTCCGTCTTCGCTGTTCGAGCAGCAGACCTACCGGATCCTGTGCCCGTGCCACCAGTCGCAGTTCGACGCGCTGCACTTCGCCAAGCCGGTCTTCGGCCCGGCGGCTCGCGCGCTGGCACAGTTGCCGATCACCATTGACGCCAATGGGCATCTGGTCGCCAACGGCGACTTCATCGAACCTGTCGGACCGGCCTTCTGGGAGCGCACCTCATGAGCCCTGCAATCGGCGATCTGCTCGCACGCCAAGCAGACGACATCGACACCCGCTACCACCCGGCGGCCGCGCTGCGCCGCCAGTTCAACAAGGTCTTCCCGACGCACTGGTCGTTCCTGCTCGGTGAGATCGCGTTGTACAGCTTCATCATCTTGCTGCTGTCCGGTGTCTACCTGACGCTGTTCTTCGACCCGTCGATGGCCGAGGTCATCTACCACGGCGTCTACCAGCCGCTCAACGGCGTGCAGATGTCGCGGGCTTACGAGTCCGCCCTGGACATCTCCTTCGAGGTCCGCGGCGGCCTGTTCGTCCGCCAGCTGCACCACTGGGCCGCGCTGATGTTCGCGGCGTCGATCATGGTGCACCTGGCGCGCATCTTCTTCACCGGCGCGTTCCGCCGGCCGCGTGAGGCGAACTGGGTGATCGGGTCGCTGCTGCTGATCCTGGCGATGTTCGAGGGCTACTTCGGCTACTCACTGCCCGACGATCTGCTGTCCGGTATCGGTCTACGCGCCGCGCTGTCCTCGATCACGCTGGGCATGCCGGTGATCGGCACCTGGCTGCACTGGGCGCTGTTCGGCGGCGACTTCCCGGGCACCATCTTGATCCCCCGGCTCTACGCCCTGCACATCCTGCTGATCCCGGGCATCATTTTGGCCTTGATCGGCGTACACATGGCACTGGTGTGGTTCCAGAAGCACACCCAGTTCCCCGGCCCGGGCCGCACCGAGACCAACGTCGTGGGCGTGCGGGTGCTGCCGGTCTTCGCGATCAAGTCGGGCGCGTTCTTCGCGATGATCACCGGCATCCTCGGTCTGATGGGTGGTCTGCTGCAGATCAACGCGATCTGGAACCTGGGCCCCTACCGGCCATCTCAGGTGTCAGCGGGTAGCCAACCGGACTTCTACATGATGTGGACTGAAGGCCTTGCCCGGTTGTGGCCGGCGTGGGAGTTCTACCCCTTCGGTCACACCATTCCCGGTCCGGTCGGCGTTGCGCTGATCATGGGTGCGGTCTTCATCCTGCTGATGGTCTACCCGTTCCTGGAGAAGAAGTTCACCGGCGACTACGCCCACCACAACCTGCTGCAGCGTCCCCGGGACGCACCGGTCCGTACCGCGATCGGAGCCATGGCGATCAGCTTCTACATGGTGCTGACCCTGGCTGCGATGAACGACATCATTGCGTGGAAGTTCCACATCTCGCTGAACGCGACAACGTGGATCGGCCGCATCGGGATGGTGGTGCTGCCGCCGCTGATCTTCTTCGCCACCTACCGGTGGTGCATCGGGCTGCAGCGCAGTGACCGTGACGTGCTGGAGCACGGTATCGAGACCGGCATCATCAAGCGGCTGCCGCACGGTGCCTACATCGAACTGCACCAGCCGCTGGGCCCGGTCGACGACCACGGCCACCCGATTCCGCTGGAATACGCCGGCGCGGCGCTGCCGAAGAAGATGAACAAGCTGGGTTCCGCCGGTACTCCCGGCCGGGGCAGCTTCTTGACGGCCGACCCGGTCGACGAGGACGCCGCGCTCAACGAGGCGGCACACGCCAGCGAACGGCGTGCGCTGACCGCGCTGGCCGAGCACCAAGGCGGTAACACCAACGGTCACCATTAGGCCCACTGGGTCCGAACAATCGGGCAGCCTGCGCAATCTCCTGCGCGGGCTGCCCGTTTTGGTTGGTGCGGCACCGGAATTCGACCCGGCGCAGGCACCGGCCGATCCTGTCGCACTGTTCATCCAATGGTTGCTGCACGCTGTCGACAGCGGTGTGGTGGAACCCCATGCGATGACGTTGTCGACGGTCGAAGCCGCCGGCACGGGCGGCGCGCGGCCGTCTGCGCGGGTGCTGATACTCAAGGACATCGACGCCGCCGGCTGGCATTTCGGAGTCAGTTCGGCCAGTCGCAAGGGCGCCGAACTGGCCCGCAATCCGGCTGTCTCACTGACGTTTTACTGGCCCACATTGGGTCGTCAGGTCAGGGTCGACGGCACGGCCCTCCCCGATCCGCCACCGGTGACCGCCGACGATTTCCTGGCCCGCTCCGACGGCGCCCGAGCGATGGTGCTCACCGGCCGGCAGAGCGAGCCCTATACCGATCCGGCCGAGCTCACCGAGGCGCTTGCCAAGGCGCGGCTGGAACTTGAGCGCTCCCCCGCCCTAGTGCCCGTCGAGTGGGTGTCGTATGCGGTACGGGCCGACGCCGTCGAATTCTGGCAGGCCGACCCCACCCGCCGGCACCGCAGGCTGCGTTATGAGCGAGACGGGACGAGCTGGTCAACGACGCTGCTCTGGCCGTAGCCGGTCAGGTGGCTCAGCCGAAACGCGACGGCAGTTCCAGCACGTCACCCAGGCGACGCAGGTACAGCCACGGAATCACCGGCATGGCCGCAGCGCCGACCCCGGCCAGCCCGTAGCAGACCCACGAGCCGGTGTCCTTGCCGACGGCCATCAGATAGGTGGCCAACGCGACCAAGGTCAACGCACCACCCAACGCGGCGGCCAGCACCGTGATACCCCGCAGCAGCACCCGGTCCACCTGAGCCTGGTTGGGCAGCACCTGGCGGGTACCGGTCGCCCGCCGGCCCGGAGCGTCGAAGCCGGGCTGCTGAAGCGGGGCGTTCTGGGCGTTCGGGCGCGGCGGCTTGGCCGGCGTCTGGGACGGGAAGCCGGGGGCCCGCGGCGGGCCGGGCTGGCGTGCCCGCAACAGCACCGGAATGGCCGCGAGAATGACCAACGCCGAGGCGCCGATCACGATGTAGAGCAGGCCGCTATGAGAACTCCTGGTCGGCTCGTGAAAGCCCCGCCCGAGATCCACCAGTGCCACCGTGGCCGCCACACTCATACCGAGCAGCGTCAACCAGATCGCGGCACACGCGCCCAGCAGGATGCGGTCGGTCATCTCCGGGGACTGCCCCGGTCGAATGAATCGATCTACCATGTTCCCGCCGGTCATCCGCAGCTCGTCGCCGGTGCGTCATTGCTGTTGGAGAACAACACCCTACCGTCACTGCTGGTAATCGAGCAGTTGAGTTTGCTCAACCGCAGCATGCTGGTCGCCTCCACCGAACCGATCTCCGACTGGGAGATCGGGGTCAGGGTCAGCGACCACGGGATGTAGGCGTTGCGCTGGGTACGACGTTGCCCGGAGGCATCCACGTAGGTGATCGTGATCTGGTCGAACGGCGCCTTGGTGCCCGTCACCGAGTAGGTCACCTGCAGCGGTTTCGCCTGCGTGGTCGTGGTGGTCTCCTGCGTCGTGGTCGATGGCTCGGGTGCCGGCTCCTCACTGCTCGGCGGCGGCGGGGGCGGCGCTTCCTCACTGCTGGGCGGCGGGGGCGGCGCTTCCTCACTGCTGGGCGGTGGGGGCGGCGGCACCGTGGTGCTGGTGCTGGTCCGGGTGATCTCGTCCTGTACCGGCGGCACCGAGACCGTGCTGCTCGTGGTGGCGGGCGTCGCCAGCTCGTGGGTCTCGGTGCGGGCGAACAGCAATGCCACCGACACCACCAGGGAGACCGCGGCGATGATCACGGTGACACCGACCACCCACGGCCACCGGGGCGTCTTGGCGCCTGGCTCCGGTTCCTCGGGCACGTCGTAGTTGTCGTAGTCGTAGAGCCGCGGGTCCACCGGAACGTAGGGGCCGCTCAGAAACTGCTCGGATTCGGGCGCCGAGTAGGCCTGCGAGTACGCGGTATTGTCTGCCGGCACGGATGCCGGGGTGGCAGCCACATCGTCCAGCGGCTGAATCTCCCCGCCCGCACCTGCGTCGGGAGCCATGTCAGAAGCCGGCTGACCTTTGCCGGAGCCCTCGTCTCCAGAGCCCGTCTCTGGGGGATTCGGCCCGCTCATTCCCGCCTATCCTGTTCAAACCGCCGCGCCGCGACCTGACCGGTTGCGGTCGACATCAACCACCGTTGGTCATTGTGCCTCGGCAACCCTACCCAAGCGGGTCGACACGGCGGCCGCGGCGCAGATGTGGTCAGTGTTTCTCGGGGCCGATGTAGTACTCGAAGACCAGTCCGGCCACGCTCGACAACACGAACACCACTCCGGCGGCGATCAGCCACGGGAGCCACAGTGCGATCCCGACGGCCGCCACCGAGCCAGACAACGCGATCAGAATCGGCCACCAGCTGTGCGGGCTGAAGAAGCCCAACTCGCCGGCGCCGTCACTGACTTCGGCCGCCTCGTAGTCCTCGGGCCGGGTGTCCAGCCGGCGCGCCACGAACCGGAAGAAGGTGGCCACGATCATGGCCATCATGCCGGTCAGGAACAGCGCGGTAGTGCCGGCCCATTCCACACCGCCGGTGGCGAACTTCCCGGTCAGCACCGCGTAGATCACCCCGACCACCAGGAAGAAGGTGGCGACGAACTCGAACAGCCTGGATTCGATGCGCATGCGGTTGTCCCTACTTGTTGCTGGCTTGCGGGGCTAGCAGGCCACGGCGGCTGTCGAACGGGAACGTGGTGGTCGCCAACGGGTCCTGTTTGATCGCCTCCAGCGCCTCGGCGTTGGTCTTTCCGGCGATGCGCTGATCCAGATAGGCCTTGAAGTCATTGGGCGAGACCACCCGGACTTCGAAGTTCATCATCGCGTGGTAGGTGCCGCACATCTCGGCGCAGTGGCCGACGAACGCGCCCTCCTTGGTGATCTCGGCGACCTGGAAGGTGTTCACCTGGTTGTTGCGCTCGGGCCAGGCGATGACGTCGCGCTTGAACAGGAACTCGGGCACCCAGAAGGAGTGGATGACGTCGGCCGAGTTGAGCACGAACTCGATGCGCTTACCGCTCGGCAGCACCAGCACCGGGATCTCGCCGGTGGTGCCGACCGTCTCGATCTTGTCGAAGTTCAGGTAGGTGCGGTCCTCGGTGTTCAGACCCTGGACCGGTCCGACCCGCTCTTCGCCGTGCGCGTCCACGCCCTCGGGCTTGGAGGTCATGGCGTCCTTGCGGGGCTGGTCCACGCCGTCGTAGCTGAGCGTGTGGTCGTGGAAGTCGACCTTCTGGTAACCGAACTTCCAGTTCCACTGGAAGGCGGTGACGTCGACGACCACCTCGGGGTTCGGCTCGTGGTGCAGCATCTTCTCCTGCACGACAACGGTGAAGTAGAAGATCACCGCGACGGCCAGGAACGGCACGACGGTCAGGCCGAGTTCCAGCGGCATGTTGTAGCCGAACTGGCGCGGCAGTTCGGTGTCGGTCGCCTTCTTGCGGTGGAAGATCATCGACCAGAAGATCATTCCCCAGACGAGCCCACCGATCACCACCGAAGCGATGACCATGCCGATCCACAGCTGGTAGTTGGCCTGCGCCTCTGGCGTGATGCCCTTGGGCCAGCCGAAGCCGACCACATCGGTCCAGTCGACGCTGCAACCGCTGAGCGTCACCGCCAGCAGTCCGAGCACGCTGACCGCGGTCAGCGGTCGAAGCAGACGGCGATGTGCAACGCCCTGCCCGCGACGTGTCACGTTGGTGCCTCCTCGAGTCACAGAACGGGCCGACTGACCCGGCGGAGCAGTCGAATACTACGCAGCGTAGACCACCCGGATCACCGAGGTTTGATGTACCTGCCGGTTTGTCGCCGCACTGTGTTGACCGCCTCATCCGACTCCCCCGGTCCGCACCGGCCCTGCGCAGGCAGGGGCCGATACCGGTGCGGCATACTGGGACCCGATGTGTGGACTGCTGGCCTTCGTATGTGCCCCGGCCGGCACGACACCCGGCCCTGATGTGGGCGAAGTCGCCGGCGCGGGGTCGCGGGCGCCCCACCTGATGCGCCACCGCGGCCCGGACGAGCCAGGCGGCATCTGGGCCGGCGACCGCGTGGTGTTCGGGTTCAACCGGCTGTCGTTCATCGACATCGCCCATTCGCACCAGCCCATGCGGTGGGGTCCGCCAGAGGCCCCGGAGCGCTACGAACTGGTGTTCAACGGTGAGATCTACAACTACCTGGAACTGCGCGAAGAGCTGGCCGCCGAGCACGGCGCAGTGTTTGCCACCGACGGTGACGGCGAGGCGATCGTCGCGGCCTACCACTACTGGGGCGCCGAGGTCCTGACCAGGCTGCGGGGCATGTTCGCCTTCGCAGTGTGGGACACCGTGGCCGGCGAGCTGTTCTGCGCCCGCGACCCGTTCGGAATCAAGCCGCTGTTCATGGCGTCCGGTCCGGGCGGCACGGTGGTGGGCAGCGAGAAGAAATGCCTGCTGGACCTGGCCGAGCAGGTGGGGTTCGACACCGAAATCGACACTCGCGCCGTCCAGCACTACACGGTGCTGCAGTACGTGCCGGAACCGGAGACGCTGCACCTGGGCATTCGCCGGCTGGAATCGGGCTGTTACGCCCGGATTCGGCCCGGCGGTACGCCGGAGACCACCCGCTACTTCCGGCCGCGGTTCGACGCCACCCCGATCACCCGCGACACCGAACAGGCGCGCTACGACGAGATCACCGCGGTACTCGAGGATTCGGTCGCCAAGCACATGCGGGCCGACGTCACCGTGGGCGCGTTCCTGTCCGGAGGAATCGACTCCACCGCGATCGCGGCGCTGGCGATGCGCCACAACCCGAAGCTGATCACCTTCACCACTGGGTTCGAGCGCGAAGGCTTCTCCGAGGTCGACGTCGCCGCTGCGTCCGCCGAGGCGATCGGCGCCCGGCACGTGGTCAAGGTGGTCAGCCCGGCCGAGTTCGTCGCCGCGCTGCCGGAGATCGTCTGGTACCTCGACGACCCGGTCGCCGACCCGGCACTGGTCCCGCTGTACTTCATCGCCGCCGAAGCCCGTAAGCACGTCAAGGTGGTGCTCTCCGGCGAGGGCGCCGACGAGTTGTTCGGCGGCTACACGATCTATCGAGAGCCGCTGTCGCTGCGTCCGTTCGACTACCTGCCGGCACCGGTGCGCCGATCGCTGGGCAAGGCGTCGCGGCCGTTGCCCGAGGGAATGCGCGGCAAGAGCCTGCTGCACCGCGGGTCGCTCACGCTGCAGGAGCGCTACTACGGCAACGCACGCAGCTTCTCCGACGAACAACTGCGTGCGGTGCTGCCCGGCTTCTCCCCCGACTGGACCCACACCGACGTCACCGCCCCGGTGTATGCCGAATCCGCCGGCTGGGATCCGGTGGCCCGGATGCAGCACATCGATCTGTTCACCTGGCTGCGCGGCGACATCCTGGTCAAGGCCGACAAGATGACGATGGCCAATTCGCTGGAGCTGCGGGTGCCGTTCTTGGACCCCGAGGTGTTCGCGGTGGCGTCGCGCCTTCCGGTGTCGGCCAAGATCACCCGCACCACCACCAAGTACGCGCTGCGCCGCGCACTGGAGCCGATCATTCCCGCGCATGTGCTGCACCGCCCCAAGCTCGGCTTCCCGGTGCCGTTGCGGCACTGGCTGCGCGCCGGTGAGCTGTTGGAGTGGGCGTACGCGATGGTGGACGCCACCGGTGCCGATCACCTGATCGATGTCGCCGCGGTGCGCACGATGCTCGACGAGCACCGCGTCGGCACCGCCGATCACAGCCGTCGACTGTGGACGGTGCTGATCTTCATGCTGTGGCACGCGATCTTCGTCGAGCACAGCGTGGTACCGGTCATCAGGGAGCCGGACTACCCCGTGCGGCTTTGAGCCCCTGGGCTTTCACCCCCGCGAGCAGACGCAGAATCGCATCCGGCAAACCGCTGCGAGGCGATTCTGCGTCTGCTCGGCAGGTTACTTGAGCGCGGCGTCGATCTCGGCGGCGGCGGCATCGCCGTAGGCATCGGCCAATCGGCTCACCGCCGCGGCACGGTCCCACACCCATTCCTGGGTTCCGGTGGATTCCAGCACCAGCACCGCCACCAGCGAACCGAGCTGCGCGGAGCGCTCCAGGCTCAACCCGGCGCTGCGTCCGGTGAGGAAGCCGGCGCGGAAGGCGTCGCCGACCCCGGTCGGGTCGGTCTGGGACTTCTCCGGAACCACGCCGACGTGGACGCGGGAGCCGTCCGGGGAGACGATGTCGACGCCGTCGCCGCCCAGGGTGGTCACCCGCAGCCCGACCTGCTTCATGACGTCGGCCTCGGTCCAGCCGGTCTTGGACAGCAGCAGGTCCCACTCGTAGTCATTGGTGAACAGGTAGGCGGCACCGTCGATGAGCTTGCGGATCTCATCCCCGGTCAGCCGGGCCAGCTGCTGCGACGGGTCGGCGGCGAACGCCAGCCCCAGCTTGCGGCACTCCTCGGTGTGCAAGAACATCGCCTCGGGGTCGTTGGCCCCGACGATCACCAGCTCCGGCTTCCCGGTGGCCTCGACCAGCTTGGCCAGCGAGATGTTGCGGGCCTCCGACATCGCGCCCGGGTAGAACGACGCGATCTGGGCCATGTCCTGGTCAGTGGTGCAGACAAAGCGGGCCGTGTGCGCGGTCGTCGAGGTCAGCACGTGGTCGCAGTTGACACCGTTGGACACCAGCCACTGCCGGTAGTCGGCGAAGTCAGCGCCGGCGGCGCCGACCAGGGCCGCATCACCACCGAGCACACCGATGGCGAAGGCGATGTTGCCCGCTACGCCACCGCGGTGCACCACCAGGTCATCGACCAGGAAGCTCAGCGAAACTTTCTGCAGGTGATCGGCCAGCAGCTGTTCGGAGAACCGACCCGGAAAGCGCATCAGATGGTCGGTCGCGATCGAACCGGTCACCGCAATCGTCACTGAACAATCCCCCTCGTAGTGTCACCATGGGCCTGGATGTGGGTACCCACGGTAGCGGTCCGGTACTGCCGGTCCGCCGCCGGGCAGCACAAAACGCCCGGCTTGCAGGTGATATCAGGTGCTCAGTTGAACGAGTCGCCGCACGAGCACGAGCCGCCGGCGTTGGGGTTCTCGATGGTGAAGCCCTGCTTGTCGATCTGGTCGGCGTAGCCGATCTCGGCACCCTGCAGGTACGGCGCGCTCATCCGGTCGACGGTCAGCGTGACGCCGTTGAACTCCGTGACCACGTCACCGTCGAGGCTGCGGTCGTCGAAGAACAGGTTGTAGCGCAGGCCGGCGCAGCCCCCCGGCTGGACCGAGATCCGCAGGGTCAGGTCGTCACGACCCTCCTGTTCCAGCAGCGCTTTCACCTTGGCCGCGGCCTCATCGGTCAAGACGACGTTGCCCTGAGACTCGGTGGTCGACTGATCCTGAACAGTCATTGCGTCTCCCTATTGCGGTTGATCATGGGGGCGGGCCCGGCCTCGACTCAAGGCGTTCGAGCCCACCTCAACAACGATACCCTGCGCCAACGTGTTCCCTATCGACGCGACGAGCCCGGCGGTCAGCGAGGCTCGACGCAGGAGAGGCGAAGCTGGACCGCCGCATGAGCCCGGCGGTCAGCGAGGCTCGACGCAGGAGAGGCGAAGCTGGACCGCCGAATCACCCGGGCGAACGCGCCGCGCGGCCGCCGATCTGCGCCGCGGTGACGGCGGTCAGCCCGATCAGCTGGTTGGCGGCATCGATCAGCGCCAGCCCTACCGAGCCGGCGTAGTCGGCGATTGCCCGGGCGGCCACCACCCCGGCCGACTGCAATGCGGGCTCGTCCAGGCTGATCTGTCCGGCCAGCACCAGCAGCGGGATCGCCCGCGCCCGGGCCGCAGCCGCCAGCGAACCGACCACTTTTCCGTGCAGCGACTGCTGATCGAAGTGGCCCTCGCCGGTGACCAGGACGTCGGCGTCGGCGAGCGCGGCGTCCAGACCGGTGTGGCGGGCCACGATCTCCGCCCCGGATTCGACGGTGCCGCCCAGGGCCAGCACGGCTGCTCCGATTCCCCCGGCCGCCCCGGCGCCCGACGCGGCGCTGGCCGCCCATCCGGCGGCGGCGTCCAGTTCGGTTGCCCAGGCGGCCAGCCGGCTCTCGAGTACCGCGACCGTGGCCGCGTCGGCGCCCTTCTGCGGCCCGAACACGCGGGCCGAGCCCCACGGGCCCAGTAGCGGGTATTCCACGTCGCAGGCGGCGACCAATTCGACCCCGGCGAGCCGCCGGCGTCCGGCGGCCAGGCCGCCCAGTTCATCGACCATGCCGCGGCCGCCGTCGGTGCAGGCGCTGCCGCCGAGTCCCAGCACGATTCGCTGCGCCCCGGCCGCCAGCGCCGCGGCGACGAGCTGGCCCACGCCGGTGCTGTGGGCGGCCAGCGCGGTCCGCGGCGATGGGGGTCCGCCGAGCAGTCCCAAGCCACATGCCTGGGCGCATTCCAGGTAAGCCGTGTTGGCTGCGGCGTCCCAAACCCACTCGGCGTCGACCGGGTCGCCGAGCGGTCCGCTGACCCGGGACTGCTGCACCGCGCCCAGCGCGGTGGCCAGCACCGCCACGAAGCCCGGGCCGCCGTCAGATTGCGGTGCGATGGCCAGCCGGTCGTGGGGCCGGCTGCGATGCCAGCCCGTCGAGATGGCGGCGGCGGCCTGTACTGCGGTCAGGCTCTCGCCGAAACAGTCCGGCGCGATCAGGACCCGAAGCGCCCGTGCGCCGGAACCGGCGGAGCCGCCGGCACCCGGGTGATCAGCCATCTCTGCAGGGTATCGAGCCGCGCGGACGGCGACGCAGGCCGGGCGGGGCGGGCAAGTAATCTGGCGGGCGTGAAGTTGCCGGGGCGCCGAAAAGGCGAGACTCAGTCCGCTGAGTCCGTGGTCTCCGCCGTCTCTGTCGACGGCGCCGAGTCCGAGGACTCCGCGCGTGGCGGCGTCACCGCTCCCAAAGGCCGGCCCACCCCCAAGCGCGGCGACGGCAAGCGCCGCGGCCCGGTGGCGCCGGCTCCGATGACCTCCGCGGAAGCCCGGGCCCGGCGCAAGTCGCTGGCCGGCCCGAAGCTGAGCAAGGAGGAACGCCGGATCGCCAAGGCGGAGCGCCGTGAGCGAATGGCCGACCGCCGGGCACGGATGCTGTCCGGCGACGAGGCGGCCTTGTTGGAACGCGACCGCGGCCCGGTGCGCCGGTACGTTCGCGACATCGTCGACGCCCGATACAACCTGCTGGGCCTGTTCATGCCGGTCGCGCTGGGGCTGATGTTCATCATGATGGCGGTCCCGCAGATTCAGTTCTACATTTCGCCGGCGATGATGCTGCTGATGGTCTTGATGGCCGTCGACGGGGTGCTGGTGGCCCGCAAGGCCGGCCGGATGGTTGACGCCAAGTTCCCGGACAGTGTCGAAAGCCGTTGGAAGCTGGGACTTTACGCCGCCAGCCGCGCATCCACCCTGCGCCGCATGCGGGCACCGCGCCCGCAGGTGCGGCGCGGCGAACGTCTCGACTGAGCCCGAATCGGGGCCGACTACCTTGGATTTCGTGGATTTCCCACCGGTCAGCCCACCCGATTCCGCGGTGGCAGCGGCCGCCCGGGCCAGGCAAGATTCGCTGACCAAACCGGCGGGTTCCCTGGGCCGCCTGGAGGCCCTTTCGGTGTGGGCGGCGGCCTGCCAGGGGCACTGTCCGCCGAGACAGTTCGGACGTGTTCGCATTGGGGTGTTCGCCGGCGATCACCGCGTAACCCGGGGGCGGGGGTCCGCCTACCCCGCGGAGGTGACGGCGCAGATGGTCGCCAACATCGACCGCGGCGGGGCGGCCATTAACGCGCTGGCCACCATCGGCGGGGCCGGGGTGCGGGTGGTGGACATGGCCGTCAATGACGATGCGACCCACTCCCCCGGGACGTCGAGAGAGTCCAGCGTCTACAAGGTGCGTCGCGGCAGCGGTGACATCACGAGCGAGGACGCCCTGACCCCCGAGGAGACCCTGGCCGCGGTCCAGGCCGGCCGGCGCATCGCCGACGAAGAAGTCGACGGCGGCGCGGATCTGCTGATCCCCGGCGATATGGGAATTGGGAATACCACCGTCGCAACGACATTGATCGCCGCGCTGACCGGTGCCGAGCCCGCCGAGGTGGTGGGTCCCGGGACCGGCATCGATGATGCCGGCTGGGCGCGTAAGACCGCCGCGGTACGCGACGCCCTCTTCCGGTCCCGGTCGCAGCACGCCGATCCAATGGGACTACTGCGCTGCTGCGGTGGCGCCGACTTCGCGGCGCTGGCGGGTTTCTGCGCCCAGGCCGCAGTGCGGCGCACCCCGGTGCTGCTCGACGGCCTGGCGTCGACGGCCGCGGCCCTGGTCGCCGACCGGCTGGCACCCGGGGCCCGGGCCTGGTGGCAGGCCGGTCATCGCTCGCCTGAGCCGGCGCACGCGCTGGCCTGCGCCGCGCTGGGCCTGGAGCCCATCCTCGACCTTCAGATGCGGTTGGGCGAAGGCACCGGCGCCGCGGTTGCCCTACCGGTGCTGCGCGCCGCGGTCGCGGCGTTGTCGTCGATGTCGACGTTCACCGAGGCGGGGGTGTCGGGGCCGGCCGACGGGACGCCCGGATGATCCGTTCGCTGGCCGCCGCGGTGGGGTTCGGAACGGTCGTGCGGTTGCCGGGGGCTGGCGCCCACGCGCCGGGTCGCGGGGCGCCGACGGCCGTGCCGGTGGTCGGCGCCGCCCTCGGCGCGCTGGGCGGCGCCGTGGTGTGGGGCGGCCGGGATGCCTTCGGCCCGGGCAGCCCGGTGACCGGCCTCCTAGCCGTGGCGGCGCTGCTGGCTGCCACCCGTGGACTGCACATCGACGGAGTGGCCGACACCGCCGATGGATTGGGGTGCGCCCGGCCCGCTCCGCAGGCGCTGCAGGTGATGCGCGAGGGATCGACCGGCCCGTTCGGTGTCGTCGCGGTGGTGCTGGTGATCGGCCTGCAGGCAACGACCTTCCCCATGCTGGGCGCCGGGCAGATCGTGCTCGCGGTCTGCGCGGGCCGGGTGGCCGCGGTGTTGGCCTGCCGGCGCTCGGTGCCGGCCGCGGCCGGAAGCATGCTGGGCGCCACGGTGGCCGGCAGTCAGCCACTGCCGGTCGCGGCCGCCTGGGTGGTGGCAGTGCTGGTCGCGGCGGTACCCGCCGGCTCGGCGCCGTGGCAGGGTCCGGGTGGCGTCGCCCT